>NZ_JBIEIS010000062.1:0-67051 GCF_043496855.1 Nonomuraea sp. JJY05 | reverse complement strand
GTGGATGGCCGACAAACTACGGGCCGGGGTCGTCTGGGCCAACACCTTCAACAAGTTCGACCCCGCCTCGCCCTTCGGCGGCTACAAGGAGTCGGGCTACGGCCGCGAGGGCGGTCTGCACGGATTGGAGGCCTACCTTGACGTGTGAGCATCGCCGTCCCCGCCGTGCCAGGCGGCGGGCACAGGCCACCAGGGATCACGCCTTCGCCAGGGCCGGAAGGCCCGTACGCACCGGCTGGTACGCCCACCGCTGCGGCGTGAGCCGGTGCGGCCAGGTCTTCGTGCCGGTCCAGATGTCGCAGGAGTCCACGTGGAGAGGGCGGGGCGATGAGTAGGTTGTCCGTCAGAAAGACCTACAAGCTGTTCATCGGAGGGGCGTTCCCGCGCTCCGAGAGTGGGAGGTCCTACCCGGTGACCTCGGCCAAGGGCGAATTCCTCGCCAACGCGTCCCGCGCCTCGCGCAAGGACGCCCGCGACGCCGTGGTGGCCGCCCGCAAGGCGTTCCCCGGCTGGTCGGGCGCCACCGCCTACAACCGGGGGCAGATCCTCTACCGGGTCGCCGAGATGCTGGAGGGGCGGCGCGCGCAGTTCGCCGAGGAGCTCGGCGGCGGCAAGAAGGCGGCGCTGGAACAGGTGGACGCCGCGATCGATCGGCTCGTCTGGTACGCGGGGTGGTCCGACAAGATCGCCGCCGTGCACGGCACGGCCAACCCGGTCGCGGGCCCGTACTTCAACCTGTCCTCGCCCGAGCCGACCGGCGTGGTGGCCGTGGTCGCGCCCGCCGATCCGCTGCTCGGCCTGGTGTCGGTGGTCGCGCCCGTGATCGTGATCGGCAACACGTGCGTCGTCGTGGCGTCCGAGCGGGCGCCGCTGGCGTCGATCACGCTGGCGGAGGTCCTGGCCACGTCCGACCTGCCCGGGGGTGTGGTGAACGTCCTCACCGGCCACCAGACCGAGCTGGCGCCCTGGCTGGCGGCGCACATGGACGTCAACGGACTCGACCTGACCGGGGTCGAGGACGCCGACCTGGCGCTGAGCTGCGAGCAGGCGGCGGCGGAAAACCTCAAGCGCGTCCTGCGCCCCTCCCGGCAGGACTGGACGGCCGACCCGGGGACCGGCCGGATGACGCGGTTCCTGGAGACCAAGACCGTCTGGCATCCGGTCGGGGCCTGAACACGGCGAGCTCGATGAGTCTCGGTGAGTTCCTCCGGGCCCGGCGCGCCCGGCTCAAGCCGCAGGACGTGGGGCTCGGGCCGGGGGTGCGGCACCGGCGCGTGGCGGGGCTGCGCCGGGAGGAGCTGGCGCCGCTGGCGGGCCTGAGCGTCGGCTACTACACCCGGCTGGAGCCCGTAGACCAGGGCGAAGAGCCCGCCGCTCGCCAGCACGGCCCCCGGCACGTCCAGCCGGACGGCGCTCCTGCCGGAGTCGCCGGGGAGCACGGTGAACGCGCCCACCAGCACGACCACGCCGATCCCCACCAGGATGAGCATGGTCCAGCGCCAGCTCAGCCCGCTGGTGACCAGGCCGCCGCCGATGGTCCCGGCCACGAAGCCGAGCGAGAGCAGCGCCCCGTTGACGCCCATGGCCCTCGTGCGCTTCGGGCCCTCGGCGAAGGCCGTGGTCATGAGGGCCAGCGCGGTCGGGCCGATCATGGCCGCCGCCACGCCCTGCCCGGCCCTGGCGCCGACCAGCACCCCGGGCACCGGAGCCAGGGCCGCGAGCAGCGAGAACCCGGTGAACGCCGTCACGCCGATCCCGAACAGCCTGCGCCGCCCCACCACGTCCGACACCCGCCCGAACAGCGGCATCAACGCGGCCGTCGGCAGCAGGCAGGCCGTCACCACCCACTGCAGGTCGCCCCGCGTGGCGAAACCCAGCTCCCGGCCGAGCTCGGGGAGTGCGACCGTGATGATCGAATAATCCAGACCTGTCATGAACGTCGCGCCGCACAGCGTGACGAGCACGAGCCATTCACGTGTGTTCATGCGGACCAGGCTGCGGCACGGCCCGCATGCCTGCCAGCGCCCCGCTGGAGGTACACCTGCCAGGTGCACCCTCAGCGGCTCAGAACGCGAAGCCGGGCGGCCTGACCGGGGGATGGGCGGCCTGGAGCTGGGCGGCCAGGCCGAGGAGGTGGGGTTCGCCGCCGGGTGGGGCGACGATCTGGACGCCGATGGGCAGCGCGGTGGAGTGTGTGGCCAGGGGGACCGCGATGGCGGGCCAGCCGCACATGTTCCAGGGGCTGGTGGCGGGGGCGTACCTGATGTTGGTCAGCGCGTTGCGGACGAAGCCGCGCTCGCCCCAGCGCTCGGCCTTCGGCGGGACGGCGGCCAGGGCGGGCGTGATCAGCACGTCGGCGTCCCCGAACCACTGGTCGGCCCCGTAGCCGCTCCAGCGCTCCCGGCCGCGCACGCCGTCGAGCTTGAGCGCGCCGAGCACCCGTCCCGCACGGGCGAGCCCGCGGGTGCGGCGTTCGAGCCGGCGCCGGTCCAGGCCATCGGCCGACGCGGCGGCCCTGACGAGCCAGGTGGCGATCGTGGCGGGGCCGAGCCAGGCGGGCAGCCTCTGGCGGTGCTCGACCACCGTGTGCCCGGCCTGGCGCAGCGTCTCAGCCGCCCCGCGCACCGCGGCCTGGAACTCCTTGTCCATGGGCAGGCCGACGGGAAGCGGCTGGGGCGCGTACGCCACCCGCAGATCGAACGGCTCGGGGCCGTCCTGGGGCGGCTGCGGCTCCCAGATCTCGTCGTCGTCCGCCCAGACCGAGCGCAGCATGGGCGGCCGCGGCTCGACCCGCCGGCCGCCGCGCCAGGACTCGGCGAGCGCCGGGTCGGCGGCCAGCACGGACAGCGCCAGCGCCAGGTCGGACGCGGTTGTCGCCAGGGGGCCGTTCTCCGTCAGCCCGTCCCAATGGTCGGTCGGCGGGGGCACGAGCCCGCTGCCGGGCTTGACGGCCAGCACGCCGCAGCAGGCGGCCGGGATGCGCAGCGAGCCCATGCCGTCGTTGCCCAGCGCCAACGGCACCATGCCCGCCGCCACCGCCGCGGCGCTGCCCGACGACGATCCGCCGGCCGTTCTGGCGGGGTTCCAGGGGTTGCGCACGATGCCGTACGCGCTGTCGCCGAGCGCGACGAGGCCCAGCTCGGGCAGGTTCGTCAGGCCGACGACCACCGCGCCCGCGGCCCGCAGGCGCGCCACCGTCACGTGGTCCTCCGGCGCGGGCGCGTCCGCCGTGACCGCGGACCCGCCGCGGGTGGCCTCGCCCGCGACCTCCAGGTTGTCCTTCACCGCCACCGGCACGCCGGCCAGCGGCAGCTCGGCCAGGTCGCGCCGTTTCTGTACGGCCTGCGCCTCCTCCACGGCCTGCTCTCTGATCCGCCGGAACGCCCCTACTTTGGAATCCCGCTCCGAGATGGCGTGAAGGTGCTCCTCGACGACGGTCGTGGCCGTGACGTCCCCACGCCGGACGGCCGTCGCGATCTCGATAGCGGACCTGCCTGCCCACAACATGACTAGAGTCTGCATCCTGGCCGCGCGGCTCGATAGGGTCGATCCGCGTGAACGGACCCTCTCTTGCCCTGCGCCAGCGCTCGCTGGGTGACCCCGCGACCGAGTTCCCGCTGTTCCCGCCCTTGACACGGGGTTGTCCCAGGACCAGCACCGACGAGATCGCCTATCCGCTGGAGATCACCTACGACTACGGGCGGGTGGATCCGCGCCTGTTCGAGCAGGAGCCGGGCACGGACCTCGCGCGCTGGTCGCCGCTGCTGCCGCCGCTGGAGGCGCCCACGCTGGGAGAGGGCGGGACGCCGCTGGTGGAGTTCGACGGGATCCACGTCAAGGACGAGTCCCGCAACCCGACCTGGTCGCACAAGGACCGCCTCAACCGGGTCGCGGTCAGCGCCGCGGTCGCCTCGGGCGCGCCCGGCGTGGTCGTGGCCTCCTCCGGCAACCACGGGGCCTCGGCCGCCGCCTACGCCGCCCGGGCCGGGCTGCCCGCCATCGTGCTGACCTCGGCGGATTCGCCGCCCGCCGTGCAGGCGTTCGTGCGCGCGTACGGGGCCAAGGTCGTCTCCGTGCCCGCCGAGAAGCGCTGGCCGCTGCTGCGCGAGGTCGTCGACCGGCTCGGCTACCACCCGGTCAGCAACCAGACCGTGACGCACACCGGGCACCCGTTCGGGCCCGAGGGCTACAAGACGATCGCCTACGAGCTGTTCCTGCAGCTCGGAGGCGTGCCCGCGGCCGTCTTCACCCCCACCGGCTACGCCGAGCTGCTCTACGGGATGTGGAAGGGGTTCGTGGAGCTGCGGCTGCTGGGGCTGGCCGACGCCGTCCCGCGGATGTTCTCCTGCGAGACGGCGGCCGGCGGGCCCCACGCGCGGGCGCTGGCCACCGGCGCTCCCGCCGCGATCGTCGAGCTCCGCGACCTGGGGGCCAGCGACGCGTACGGCATCGCCGGGTCGGTCGGCGGGCACCGCGGGGTGGTGGCCGTGCGCGACAGCGGCGGCGAGGCCCTGCTCGTGACCGACGAGGAACTGCGGGCGGCGCAGCGGGACCTGGCCGGGCAGGGGCTGTGGCAGGAGCTGTCGGGCGCGGCGGGGCTCGCGGGATACCGGAAGCTACGGCGGGACTTCGACGGGCCCGTCGTGTGCGTGGCGACGTCGAGCGGGTTCAAGGACGTGGGCGTGGGGGCCGAGCGCTTCCCGGTCCTGGAGAACCCGACCCTGGAAGATCTTGCTCCGGACGCGTAGCGGGCCAGAGCGTCATGCTCGCCTCTCCTTGGCGCGGCGGGTGGGAGGCGCGGTCAGCGGGTCCTCCGGCCAGGGGTGCCTGGGGTAGCGGCCGCGGAGCTCCGCGCGTACCGAACGGTAGCCCTCACGCCAGAACGACGCCAGGTCCGCGGTGACGGCCACCGGCCGGCCCGCCGGGGAGAGCAGGTGCACCAGGACGGGCACGCCGGAGATCTCGGGCGTCTCCTGCAGGCCGAACAGCTCCTGCAGCTTCACCGCCAGCACCGGCCGGGCGCCCGAGTAGTCGACGCGGATGTGGGAGCCGCTGGGCACCTCGATGCGTTCGGGGGCCGCCCGCTCCAGGCGCTCGCTCCAGGGGATCAGGCGTTTCAGCGCCGCGGCCACGTCTATGCGCTCCAGGTCGGCCCGGCGGCGGGCCCTGGACAGCTCGGGCTCCAGCCACTGTTCGGCCAGGTCGATGAGCGCGTCCGTCGAGGGCCAGGGGGCGCCGATGGCGCGGTGGCAGAAGGCCAGGCGATCCCGCAGCTCCCTGGCCTGCTTCGTCCAGGTCAGGACGTCGGGCTCCGTGCGCAGACCGTACAGGACGGCCTCTCGGACGTCGGCGTTCTTGAGCGGGGCGGCGGACAGCTCGATCGCGCCCAGGCGCTCGACCCGGCGGGCGAGCACGTCGCCGCGGCGCTCGCCCGGAGGGACGTGCCAGGCGATCTCGTCCTGGGTGGTGGTGGGGTGCGCCAGCCTGGCGGTCTCCTCGTCGATCTCCACGGCCTGCCTGATGCGGGCCGACGCCGAGCCCGGCTGCCGGTCGGCGACCGCGATGGCCAGCCACTCGGCCGTGTGCAGCCTGGACCCCTCCGGGAGCTGGGCCCGCGTGCCGGAGGCCATGAGGTAGCCGCCGCCCCGCCGGCGCGCCACCCGCTCGGGGAACGCCAGCGCCACCGCCGTCCCGGCCAGCGCCACCGCCGTCCCGGCCGGCGCGTCGGCGGGCAGGTCCGGGCGGCCCGTGCCGGCGCTCCGCCGCAGGCGCTTGGTCTCCTGGCGCCAGCGGGCGGCGAAGCCGGTGCCGCCCCGGCGGGCCGCGCGCCAGACCTCCACCAGGTCGTCGCCGGCGTCGCGCGGCAGCTGCTCCGACAGCAGGGCCACCACCTCGGCCGCGCTCGGGCCGAGGTCGAGCAGGGCCCTGGCCAGGCGGGGGTGCACGCCCGCGAGCGCCATCCGGCGCCCGCGCTCCGTCACCCGCGCGGCCGGGTCGAGCGCGCCCAGCGCCTCCAGGGTGCGCGTGGCGGCGGACATCGCGGCGGGCGGCGGCGGGTCCAGCAGGGCCAGGCCCGCCGCGTCGGGCGCGCCCCAGCAGGCCGCCTGCAACGCGAACCCCGTCAGGTCGGCGAGCGCGATCTCCGGCCGCGCGTGGTCGGCGAGGCGGTCGTGGTCGGCCGCCGACCAGCAGCGGTAGACCGTGCCCCGCTCCTCGCGCCCGGCCCGGCCCGCGCGCTGGCCGGCCGACGCCTTCGAGACCCTGACCGTGGTGAGGGAGCCCAGGCCGCGGGCGTGGTCGGTACGGGGCTCGCGGGCCAGGCCGGAGTCGACCACCACCCGGACGCCGGGCACGGTCAGGCTCGACTCGGCGACCGACGTGGCCAGCACCACCCTGCGGGCCGGGCCCGGCGCGAGCACGGCGTCCTGGACGTGGGCCGGGGCCTGGCCGTGCACCTGGAGCACCGCCACGCCGTCCAGCATCCCGGCGACCCTGGCGATCTCGGCCACGCCGGGCAGGAAGCACAGCACGTCGCCGTCCCGCTCCGCCAGCGCCCTGCGCACCACCGAGGCCACGTGGGACAGGAGCGCGGGGTCGACGCGGAGGCCGTGCGGCGGGGCGACGGGGCGGGCCGGCGGCGCCCACACCGTTTCGACGGGGTAGGCGGCGCCGGTGGCCGCGACGATCGGGCCGCCGATCAGCCGGGACCACGGCTCGGCGTCGGCGGTCGCCGACGTGGCCAGCAGGCGCAGGTCGGGCCGGAGCGTGTCGCGTACGTCGAGGAGGAACGCCAGGGAGGTGTCCGCGTCCAGGTGCCGCTCGTGGCACTCGTCGAGCACGACCGCGTCCACCCCGGCCAGCTCCTGGTCCCGCTGGAGGCGCTGGAGCAGGACGCCGGTGGTGACGACCTCGACCATCGGGTTGGCGCCCGTGTGGCGCTCGCCCCTGATCGTGTAGCTCACGCCCATCCGCCTGGCCGCCGCGCGCACGGCCAGCCGCCGCGGCTCGGCGACCAGCACCCGCATGCCCGCCTCGGCCAGGGCCGGCGGCACGACCGTCGTCTTGCCCGTGCCGGGCGGGGCCGTGAGCACCGCGCTGCCGTGCCGGTCGAGCGCGGCGAGCAGCTCGGGCAGGACGTGCCGGATGGGCAGCGAGTCGTGGCGCATCAGCGCTGGGCGGGGACGTCGGCGTTCGGGATCCCGGCCGCTGAGAGGACCGAGTCGAGCAGGCCGGGGAAGCGGGACTCGAGGTCGTCGCGGCGCAGGCTCATGAACTTCAGCCGCCCCTCCTGCTTGGTGATGACCACGCCCGACTCGCGCAGCGTCCGGTAGTGGTGCGAGGCCGTCGACTTGTGCACGCCCAGGTCGTCGCCCGCCTCGCCGCAGCTCATCACGCCGCCCAGGGCGAGCCGGACGACGATCTCCAGGCGGACGGGGTCGGACAGCGCCCGCAGGACCTCTGTGAGCTGGATGTCCTCCGTCGCCGGGTGAGGTAGCAGGCGCATGGTCAAACCCTACCTTCGTTTTATTGTTTGACAACAATCCAACTATAAGTCAGTTTGATGCATGTCCAACTTTTGCCTGGAGGCTCCATGACTTCGCGGCTCTACCCGCTTGCTGTCGGAAATTTCGCCATTGGTACGGGTATGTTTGTGACCGCCGGGCTCCTACCGCCCATCTCCAAGGACCTGGGGATCTCGTCCTCGGCGGCGGGGCAGCTCATGACCGTCTTCGCGCTGGCGTACGCGGTGCTGTCGCCCGTTCTCGCCGCCATGACCGCCCGCCTGTCGCGCAGGACCGTGCTGCTGGTGGCCCTCGGCGTGTTCGTGCTGGGCAACGTCCTGACCGCGCTGGCTCCGACGTACCCGCTGGTCATGGCCACCCGGGTGGTCGCGGCGGCGGGGGCGGCGATGTTCACGCCGACAGCGTCGGGCGTGGCGAACGCGCTGACCGAGCCCGAGCGGCGCGGCCGCGCGCTCGCGCTGGTGATGGGCGGGTTGACGGTCGCCACCGCGATCGGCGTGCCCCTGGGCACCTGGCTGGGCTCAGTCGCGGGCTGGCGGTCCACGCTCTGGATGGTGACGGGCCTGGCTGTGGTCGGGTTCGCCTTGGTCGCGACGGTGGTGCCGCCCGTCAGGATCCCGACGTCGGGGCGGCTGCGGGAGCGTCTCGCGCCGCTGGGCGACCGGCAGGTGCTGGCGGTGCTGGTGACGCAGCTGCTGCTGTTCGCGGCGGGGTTCACCGCGTACACCTACATCGGGTCGCTGATCGACCTGCCGCTGCCCGCCGTGCTATGGGCGTGGGGGATCGGCGGCATCGTGGGCAACCAGCTCGGCGGGCGCTTCACCGACCTGTACGGGCCGCGCAGGATGGTGCTGCTCGCCCTGAGCGCGAGCACCTTGTTCCTGGCCCTCATCCCCGTCGCGAACCTGGCCCTGCCCGTCGCCCTGGTGTGGGCGTTCCTGTGGGGCGCGCTCGGCTGGCTGGTGGCCCCCGCCCAGCAGTTCAGGACCGTCTCCGTGGTGCCCGGCAACGTGCCGATCGGCCTGGGGCTGCTGTCGTCCGCCCAGTACGTGGGGCTGTTCCTGGCCGGGCTGGCCGGCGGCGCGACGCTCGACTGGTACGGAAGGACGGGCGTGATCGTGCTGGCCACCGCGTTCGGGCTGGTGGCGCTGGTGTTCACGCTGGCCACCTACCGTCCGGCGGCGCTCTCCCCGAAGGAGGGCGTGTCCGTCGGGTAGCGCGCCGTCGGCCAGAATGGTGATCGTGTCCGAAGACGTCGACCCCCGGAACGAGCCCGCCCCCTTCGGAGCCGTGGTGCTCCTGACGGCCGCCTCGGCGGTGGTGGTCATGGGGCTCAGCGCGTTCCTGTCCCAACCGCCCGGCCTGAAGTTCCTCCTGTTCGGCCCGATCGCCCTCGTGGCGTTCGAGGTGGTCGTCCACGAGGTGTGGTGGCAGCGCTGGTGGGGCGCGATCCCCGGGACGGTGGCGGGCCTGGCGCTCTACTTCGAGGGCCGCGCCGCGCTGAGCGACCTCGTCGGCGACACCTGGGCCCACCCCGTCGCGTACGTCGCCGCCTGGACCCTCTTCGCCGCCGTCTTCGCCCTCTGCAGCCGCTACCCCCGGACCCTCCGCCCGACGTGATCTTCTCCACCGCGTAGGGGACGCCGGGTCGGTCCGCAGGCGGACGACGGGCGGCAGGCGCGGCGCCTACCGTCGGCGGCATGTTGAACGACCAGGTGACCTTTCGGCGCATCGCGGCGGGCGTACTGCTCATCGTGGCCCCGCTGCTCCAGGCCGTCGCCGTCGTCGTCGATCCCGGCACCTGGGGCGACGACCGGGAGGCGGTCAGTTACGGCGCGAACCCCGCGCTGGCCCAGACCGAGTCCGCGCTCTACCACTGGAGCTGGATGCTCATGGCCGTGGCCGCGTTCGGCCTGGCCCACCTCACCCGGCGCAAGGCCACGCGGCTCGGCCACGTGGCGGCGGGGATGACGGTGATCGGCTACCTTTCGACGTCCGCCCTCCTGATGACGGACCCCGTGGAGTGGTGGCTGGGGCAGCACCACTCGCCGGAGGAGGCGCAGCGGATCCTCGACGAGATGCTGAACCTGCCCGGGGTCGTCATCGGTTTCCAGATGCCGTGGATCTTCTTCGCCGTCCTCGGCCTGCCGTTGCTGACCGCGGCCGTGTGGCGGGCGGGCTTCGTCGGCTGGTGGGTGCCGCTGCTCGTCCTCGTCGGCTACGTCGCCTCGTTCCCCGTCCCGTACGGGCCCCTGACCGTGGTGTTCTGGATCCTGCCCGTCGTCGCCCTGGGCTGGACCGGGTTGAAGATCCTGCGCATGGGCGACGAGGCGTGGGCGGCGTACTATCCGGCTCCGGCCCTCGTGTCAGCCTAGGGCCGGGATCCAGCCCGCGGTGACCGCGAGGATGAGGAAGAAGCCCAGGATGATCCGGTAGATCACGAAGCCGGTGAAGCGGTGGGTGCTGATGTAACGCAGGAACCAGGCCACGGCCAGATATCCGACGACGAACGAGATCACCGTGGCCAGGATCGTCGGCCCCCACTCGGGGGCCGGGCCCTCGCCGATCTCGCGCAGCTCGTAGACGCCCGAGCCCAGCACGGCGGGGATGGCCAGCAGGAACGAGTATTTGGCGGCGTCCTCGCGGCGGTAGTCGAGCAGCAGGCCCGCGGTCGTGGTGCCGCCCGAGCGGGACACGCCCGGGATCAGGGCGAGCGCCTGGGCGAAGCCGTACACGATGGCGTGGGCGAAGCTGAGGTGCTTCTCCAGCGTGAGCTTGTTGCGGGCGGTGCGGTCGGCGAACCAGAGGAGGAGGGCGAAGACGATCAGCGTGGTGCCCACCAGGCGCAGGTCGCGGAAGACGGTCTCGATCTGGTCCTTGAACGTCACGCCGAGCACCACGATCGGCAGCGAGCCGACGATGATGTACCAGCCCATGCGGGCGGCCCAGTGGCCGCGCAGGTGCTTGTTGAACAGGGATCTGGTCCAGACGGAGATGATCTCCCAGATCTCCTTGCGGAAGTAGATCAGCACGGCCAGCTCGGTGCCGATCTGGATGACGGCGGTGAACGCCGCGCCTGGGTCCTGCCAGCCGGCGATGGCGGAGACCACCCGGATGTGGGCGCTGGAGGAGATCGGCAGGAACTCCGTGAGCCCCTGGACCAACCCCAGAACCACCGCTTCTAGCCAGCCGATCACGACGACAACCTTCCGAGAACGCGGGAGTGACGAGGGTGAGGCTAGCGGATGCCGGGGCCGGTGAGTTGCTCGCGCGGCGTACAGAGTACCGGCCGGCCCCAGGGAGCACCGTTGAGCCTCACACCCCGTGCGACCTCACGGGCGCTGCCACATCGCGGCGGCGGCCTCGGCGTAGTCGGTGAAGTCGCGGGCCGGGCGGCCGAGCGCCTCCCGCACGCCGTCCGTCACGGAGGCGTTGCGGCCGTCCAGGATGCCGGTGAACAGCGCGGCCAGACCCTCGGCCTCCTCCTGGGGCACGCCGTTCTTGACGGCCGCGGTCACGTACTCCTCCGGTGTCACCCGCACGAGCGAGATCTCCCTGCCGGTGGCCCGGGACAGCTCCTCGGCCGCCTGCGCGAACGTCAGCAGCCGCGGCCCGGTGAGCTCGTAGAGCCTGCCCGCGTGGCCGTCCCGGCTGAGCGCGGCGGCGGCCACGTCCGCGATGTCGTTCACGTCCACGAACGGCTCGGGCACGTCGGCGACCGGCAGCGCGATGGCGCCTTCGAGCACCTGGTCGTAGAAGAAGCCCTCGCTGAAGTTCTGCATGAACCAGCTGCAGCGGACGATCGTCCACTCGGCCCCGGACTCCCGCACGGTCCGCTCGCTGGCCTCCGCCTCCGGCTCGCCCCGCCCGGACAGCAGGACCAGCCGCCGCACGCCGCCGCTCACGGCCAGGTCCGTGAACGCCTTGACGTCCTCGTACGCGCCGGGGAAGGCCAGATCGGGCACGTAGGCGAGATAGACGGCCGTCACGCCGTCGAGGGCCTTCGGCCACGTGGAGCGGTCCTGCCAGTCGAAGAGGGGGCGGGACCCGATCCGCACGGGCAGGCCGAGAGCGTTGAGGCGGTCGACCACACGGCGGCCGGTCTTGCCCGTGCCGCTCAGAACCAGAATCGTCATATATCTAGTAAGCCGCCATACCCATAAGACTCTCCATGGTTGAGAAGCGCAATGGCATATGCGATCGTCTAACCCATGGACCAGCTGGCGGCGCTACTGGACGGCCCGCGCGCTCGTGGCGCCTTCCTGCTCCGCTCGATCCTGGATCCACCCTGGTCGATGCGCATCCAGGATGAAGCCCCGCTGTCGCTGATCGCGCAGGTGCGCGGGGAGTCGTGGATCGCGTTCGACTCGGGCGAGCCCGTGCGCCTGTCGCCGGGGGAGGTCGCGATCGCCCGGGGGCCGGAGCCGTACACGGTGGCCTCGGAGCCCGGCCTCGCGCCGCAGGTCGTCATCCTCCCCGGCCAGGAGTGCAGCACGATCGACGGCGAGTCGCCCTACGACACCATGTCCATGGGCGTGCGCACGTGGGGCAACGACCCGTCGGGGGGCACCGTGCTGCTCACCGGCACCTACAACCTGGAGGGCGAGGTCAGCCGGCGGCTGCTGGACGCGCTGCCGCAGCTGCTCACCCAGCCGGGAGACCCGATCAGCTCGCTGCTCGGCGCCGAGATCGTCAAGGACGAGCCGGGCCAGGAGGCGGTCCTCGACCGGCTGCTCGACCTGCTGCTCATCGCGGTGCTGCGCTCGTGGTTCGCCACCCACACGAACGAGGCGCCCGGCTGGTACCGCGCGATGGGCGACCCGGTGGTGGGCCGGGCCATGCGCCTGCTGCAGAACAATCCGGCCCACCCGTGGACGGTCGCCGCGCTGGCCGCCGAGGTGGGCGTGTCCAGGGCGTCGCTGGCCAGGCGCTTCACCGAGCTCGTCGGCGAGCCGCCGATGTCCTTCCTCACGGACTGGCGCCTGGCGCTGGCCGCCGACCTGCTGCGGGAGCCGAACGCGACGATCGGCTCGGTGGCCAGGAAGGTCGGGTACGGGAGCCCGTTCGCGCTCAGCGCGGCCTTCAAGCGGGTACGGGGCGTCAGCCCGCAGGAGTACCGGGCCGGATGAAACCACTGCTGCTGCTGGACGTGGACGGCGTGCTCAACCCGATGGGCCGGCCCACTCCGGACTTCCGTCGTTACCGGTGCACGATCGACAGCGAGGTCTACACCGTGCACCTCAACCCGCGCCACGGCCGCAGGCTCCTCGACCTGGCCCTGGCGACCGGCTCCGAGCTGGTCTGGGCGACGACCTGGGAGCAGCACGCCAACGAATGGATCGCTCCCAGGATCGGCCTGCCCTCGCTGCCCGTCATCCCCCTGAACCCGGACGTGGTCTCGGAGCGCGGGGAGATGTTCAAGACCCCGCACGTGGCCCGGTACGTCGGCCGGCGGCCGTTCGTCTGGTTCGACGACCAGGTGTGGGCGGAGGACGAGGAGTATCTCAGGGTGCATCAGGGTCTGGCTGATTTCCTGCTCGTCCACGTGGACCCGGCACGGGGACTGACCAGCCGTCATCTGGGCATGGCACATGAATGGCTGACCCTCACAGGGTTTTCTCAGGGTTCCTGACGGGAGTCCGTCGGCCTGGCTGCCCGTTGAACAGGTAGGTCGTCACAAACGGAGGAAACATCATGTACCGCTCACGAGAGCACAGGATTCTGGCCGGCGTCTGCGGCGGTCTCGCCGACAAGATGGGCCTGCCGCCCACTCTCGTCCGGATCCTGTGGCTGCTGCTTTCCCTCATCCCCGGGCCGCTGTGGGTCGTCTACGTCGCCATGTGGATCCTCGTCCCGGAGGAGCCGAAGGGTTACCGCTCGGCGGCGTGACGTCCGGGGCAGGCGGCGGCGGTCCGCCCGCCACGGACGGGCGGACGGCCTGCTCGGGTCGATCGCCGACGGTACGCCCCCGCCGCGTGCGTCGATGCCCGGGATGCGGCTTATCCTCGAAGGATGAGGGCAAGGCCGCTGACACTCATCCAGGACGATCTCGTCGACTACGACGCCGCGATGGAGCGCATGACCGACCTCGTCGGGCAGCGCCAGCGGGACGAGCGGCCGGACACGCTGTGGCTGCTCAGCCACCCGTCGGTCTACACGATCGGGCGCCGTACGCCGATGTCCCACCTGCCCGCCCCCGATCGGGGCATCCCCGTCATGGAGACGGGGCGCGGCGGCCAGCTCACCTATCACGGGCCGGGCCAGCTCGTCGGCTACCTGATCGTCAAGCTCGCCGAGGACCAGGGCATCGTCGACTACGTGCGCGAGGTGGAGCTGCGGCTGGTGGAGGCGCTGGGCAAGCTGGGCCTGCCCGCCGAACGCCGTGACACGCCGCCGGGCTCGGAGCTGCTGACGGGCGTCTGGACCACCGAGACCGGCCGCAAGATCATCTCGATCGGGATGCGGCAGAGCCGGGGCGTCACGAGCCACGGGTTCGCGCTCAACGTGGACGGCGACCTGGAGCCGTGGAACTGGGCGGTCGCCTGCGGGATGCCCGACGTGGACATGACCTCGCTCAAGCGCGAGCTGGGCACGGCCACGATGGACGAGGTCCGCACGGTCGTGGCCGCCGCCTTCGAAGCCTCCTGAGCGGCGGGTACGGCCGCGCCGGCCGTACCCGCGTGCCGGGTCAGGAGATCGGGACCTCGTCGACCGTGCGGCGGGGGCCGGTGAACCAGTGCTTGGCCGACAGCGTCCACCACAGGGCGATGCCGATCAGCACCACCCCGACCGCGATCGGGGCGTAGTTGACCGAGGTCCAGGTGAAGGTCTTGTCGCCGGGGACCCCGGCCGGCGAGATCGGCAGGATGAAGTAGATCGAGACGATGACGATCTCGACGCAGGCGATCCAGCAGAGGACCTTGTACTTGCGGCCGAGCGTCCACGGGCCCGGCTTGAAGGCGTCGCCCGCGCGGAGCCGGAGCCAGATCGGGATGAGGAAGGCCAGGTAGAGGCCGACGACCGCGATCGACACGACGGCCAGGAACGCGACCGGCGTGGTCAGCCCGGGAGGCGCGTAGAGGGCGGGCAGGGTGATCAGGGCGGCGACGACGCAGCCTCCGATGATCGCGTTGACCGGGGTGCGGTTGCGGTCCACCTTCGACCACAGCCGCCAGCCGGGCACGCCGCGGTCGCGGGAGAAGGCGTACGTCATGCGCGACATCGAGGTCACGCAGCTCATCCCGCAGAAGAACTGGCCGATCGTGGAGATCGCGAACACCGCCGTGGCCAGCGGGGCGGAGAGCGCGGTCTCGAAGATGGCGCCGACGAAGCCGCCTTGCTTGTTGATCTCGTCGACGTTCGTGGCCGCGAACAGGAACGACAGCAGCAGGATCCAGCCGCCGATCGCCGAGTAGAAGATCGACTGCCACAGCCCGCGCGCGGCGGTCCTGGCCGCGCCCTGAGTCTCCTCCGACACGTGCGCGCAGGCGTCGAAGCCGGTGATCGTGTACTGGGTGAGCAGGAAGCCGAGCGGCAGCACGTAGAACCAGAACGGCAGCCCGTCGGAGCCGGAGCCGAAGCCGGAGTTGTTGTTCGTGCCGCCGAAGACGAAGCCGAGCGACTGGTGATGGTCGGGCGCGAAGATCAGGATCCCGACCACGATCGCGGCGCCCGCGACGTGCCACCAGACCGAGACGTTCTGCAGCAGCGAGATGAGCTTGTGGCTGTAGATGTTGATCAGCGCGTGGGCCACGAGGATGATCACGAACAGCAGGAACGCCTGTGACAGCGTGGCTTCCCACGCGCCGTCGGTGAGCAGCTTGATCGTGGTGTTGAGGAACGTGGCGCAGCCGTAGTCGACCGACGCGGTGACGGCGATGAGGCCGATCAGGTTGAGCCAGCCGGTGAACCAGCCGTGGATCGGCTTGCCCAGCGTGGCGGCCCACCAGTAGATGCCGCCCGCCGTCGGGTACGCCGACACCAGCTCCGACATGCAGAAACCGATGATCAGGATGAACGCGGAGATCAGCGGCCAGCCCCAGGAGATGGCGATCGGGCCGCCATAGTTCCAGGCCTGTCCGAAGGTGGTGAAGCAGCCGGCGAGGATGGAGATGATCGAGAAGGAGATGGCGAAGTTGGAGAAACCGCTCCAGGTGCGGGCCAGCTCCTGCTTGTAGCCGAGCTCGGCGAGTCGCCTGGAATCCTCTTCAGTGGTCATTGAGGTCTCCCTGGGGGGCGCGGAGGACGCTCCATTTGGACTACATCTAGACCATTTCCTTCGTCAGGACAAGGCGTTACAGATGGGTTTCGGGCTCGTCAGGGTGTTCGGCCAACCCGCAGGACGATCTTCCCGGTGACGGAACCGCCGAGCTGGGCGGCCTTCGCGCCATCCAGGTCCTCCCACGAGCCGGCCAGGCCGATTTCGAGGAAAAGGTCGCCCGCGGCCACGAGGTCGAGCAGGTGGGCGAGGTCGTCGGCGGGGGCCGTCACGTCGCCGAAGGAGTTGAGCGACCTGGCCGGGCCCAGGGAGAAGGTCGAGTTCGGGGGGAAGACGGCGGGCTGCCCGGAGGCCCACCCGACGCTCTGGAGGTTGCCGCCGGGCTTCAGCAGGGCCCAGGCGGCGACGAGCGCCGGACCGCCGACCGTCTCGATCACGACGTCGACCGGTTCGACGCCGTCCAGGCCCACCGCGATCTCGACGGGAGCGTCGAGGCCGGCCGCGAGTCGCGCCGCCCGTTCCGGCCTGCTGACGGAGGCGATGACGTGGGCGCCCGCGCGCCCGGCCAACTGCACGGCCAGCCGGCCCACGGCCCCCGACGCCCCGGTCACCAGGACGCGCGAACCGGCGGCGGGTCCGGCGGCCCGCAGGGAACGCAGTGCCGTGAGGCCGGCCATCGGGAGCGCGGCGGCCCGTACGAGGTCCACCCCGTCGGGCACCACCGCGATCGAGCCGGTGTCGAACGCCGCCCGCTCGGCCCACGCGCCCGCCCCGAACGCCGCCACCCTCGCCCCCTCGCGCGGTCCCGTGCCGTCCTCGGCGGCGCGCAGGACGACCCCGGCGGCGTCGTAGCCGAGCACGGTGCCCTCCGGCAGGCGGCCCATGTGCCGCAGGTCGCTGAAGTTGACGGACGCGTGGCGGACCTCGACGAGCGCCTGCCCGGGCCCCGGCGAGGGCTCGGGCACCTCCGCGAAGCGTCCCTCGGCTCCTGGGCCCACGACCAAAGCGCGCATGCTCATCCTCCCTGACATCAGGATGCGGACTGTTGGTCCGCTTCGATGGCAGGGATAGTATGAGGACCGACGGTCCGCTTGCAAGGGGAGGTAAGGCCGGTGCGCTCAGACGCGACCCGTAATCGGGAGGCGATCCTGCGGGCCACGGAGGAGCTGCTCGCCGCCCACGGCGCCGAGCACATCTCCCTCGACCGGGTGGCCGCGGCGGCGGGGGTCGGGAAGGGCACGCTGTTCCGCCGCTTCGGCAGCCGTACCGGGCTGTTCCAGGAGCTGCTCGCCGAGCGCGCCGCCGCGCTGGCGCTGGCCATCGAGACCCCCGGCTCCGCGCTCGGGCCCGGCGCGCCGCCCGTGGACCGGCTGCTGGCCTTCCTGGACGAGCTGTCCGAGCTGGCCGAGCGGAACCTGGCGCTCTTCGCCGCGCACGAGCGGGCCTGCGCCGAGGACAAGTACCGCGATCCGACCTACCTGCGCTGGCACGCGCACGTGACCGCCCTGGTCGCCGAGGCCCGGTCGGTAGGCGACGGCGGCCTGGACGCGGAGTTCGCCGCCCACGCGCTGCTGGGCTCCTTCGACGCCGACCTGGCCCGGCACGTCATGGCGGACGGCGGGGTGGCGCGGCTCAAGTCCGCGGTCAGGGGCCTGGCCGAGACCCTGCTCCAGAGTGCGGCTACTCCGCGAACGCGTCGGTAGCGGCCTGGCAGAAGGCCTTGAGGTCGTCCGGTTTGCGGCTGCTGACCAGGGTGTTCGGCCCTGCCTCGCAGATCACGACCTCCTGGTCCGTCCAGGTCGCCCCCGCGTTGCGCAGGTCGGTCTGCAGGCTCGGCCAGGACGTGACGGTACGGCCGCGCACGACGTCCGCCTCGATCAGCGTCCAGGGCGCGTGGCAGATGGCGGCCACGGGCTTGCCCAGGTCGAAGAAGGCGCGGGCGAACCGGACGGCCTGCGGGTCCATCCGCAGGAAGTCGGGGTTCGCGACGCCGCCGGGGAGCACGAGACCGTCGAACGCGGCCGGGTCGGCGTCCTCCACCGTGGCGTCCACGGCGAACCGGTCGCCCTTGTCCAGGTGGTGGAACGCCTGGATCTGGCCCTGCTTGGTGGAGACCAGCTTGGGCGTGCCGCCCGCCTGCTTGACCGCCTTCCACGGCTCCGTGAGCTCCACCTGCTCCACTCCCTCGGGCGCGACGAGGAACGCGATGGTCTTGCCGTCCAACATGTGACCTCCCTTGGGTTGAGTGCTTCCCTTCTCCCCTTTCCGGGCGTGCCCGTAGTATGCACCTTTACCCCTAGGGGGTATAGTGGCGGCCACGGATCAAGGAGTGAAGGAGCGAGGCATGACCGTCGCGACGTACCAGGTTGAGGGCATGACGTGCGGCCACTGCGTGAGCGCCGTGACCCAGGAGGTCGGCAAGGTCGCGGGCGTGAGCGGGGTCCAGGTGGACCTGGCGGCCAAGGCCGTGACCGTCACGAGCGAGGCGCCGATCGACCGCGCGTTGATCGACGCGGCGGTGGTGGAGGCCGGCTACGAGCCGGCCGGCGAGATCGAGCTGCTGCCGCAGGCGGGGGGTTCGTGCTGCGGCTCCGGCGGCTGCCGCTGACCGCCCCGTAGGATGCCTCATCGTCCCCCTGGGGGTGCCGCATCACGGCAGCCCCAAGGGGACTGAAAATTTACACCGCGAAAGGAAACGAGAATGAAACAATTTTCCGCAGCGCGTTGACACGCGGACTCCCTATGGTGTGCCTTTCTCTACACAGGAAAACCCCCGCCTGAAGGTGAGGCACATATGAGGAAATGGATCGCGCGCCTGGCAGCGCTCGGTGTCGCGCTGTTAGTGGCGGGTCAGGGCGCGACAGCGGCCCATGCCCAGGAGCCCGCGGCGGGGAAGAAGACACTGCGCGTCGGGGCCACGCAGTCGATGGACTCGATGAACCCGTTCCTGGCGGTCCGCCTGGTCTCGACGTCGATCCATCGCTGGATGTACGGCTTCCTCACGGTGCCGGACTCCAAGACGCTGCAGCCCAGCGCGGACCTCGCCGAGTCGTGGACCACGTCGCCCGACGGGCTCACGTGGGTGTTCAAGATCCGTGCGGCCAAGTGGTCGGACGGCAAGCCGATCACGGCCGATGACGCGGCCTGGACGTTCAACAAGATCATGACGGACGAGGCCGCCAAGACGGCCAACGGCCCGGCGGTCGAGAACTTCGAGAGCGTCACCGCCAGCGGCCAGGACCTGACGATCAAGCTCAAGTCGCCGCAGGCGTCCATGCTGGACAACCCGATCCCGATCATGCCCAAGCATGTCTGGGAGTCGGTCACCGACATGGCCAACTACGACGCCGAGAAGTACCCGACCGTCACCAGCGGCCCGTACATCGCGATCGAGCACAAGAAGGACCAGTACGTCAAGCTGCAGGCCAACCCCAACTACTGGCGGGGCAAGCCCAAGATCGACGAGCTGCAGGTCATCTTCTACGACAACCCGCAGGCCGCCGTCGCCGGCCTCAAGAACGGCGACATCGACCTGCTCGGCCGCATGGCCCCGGCCGAGTTCGAGGCCATCCAGAACGACGCGAACATCGAGGCGTGGAACACCCAGGGCCGCCGCGCGGCGTACCTGCAGATCAACCACGGCGCCACCACCACCGACAACAAGCCCGTCGGTGACGGCCACCCGGCCCTGAAGGACGTCAAGGTCCGCCAGGCGCTGCACTACGCCATCGACAAGCAGAAGCTGGTCGCCGAGGTCCAGAACGGCCTGGCCAAGCCCGCCGACGGCTCGATCGTGCCGCCGATGTACAAGGACTTCTTCTGGGAGGCCACGGGCGACGCGAAGGTCACCTACGACCCCGCCAAGGCCAACAAGATCCTCGACGACGCCGGCTACAAGAAGGGCTCCGACGGCGTCCGCACGATGCCCGACGGCAAGCGCAAGCTGGAGCTGCGCTTCAGCATCCACACCGACACCCCGGTCGAGGACAAGCTCGCCGAGTACCTGACGGGCTTCTTCAAGGAGATCGGCATCACGCTGACCACCAAGAAGCTCGACTCCAGCAAGTTCACCGAGGAGACGGGCGTCACCGGTCTCTTCGACATCGCGATCAGCGGCTGGTCGGTCAACCCCGACCCCGAGGAGGTCCTGGCCACGCACCTGTGCAGCCGCAGGCCGGCCCCGGGCGGCGAGGGCGGCGGCACCGAGTCGTTCTTCTGCGACGAGACCTTCGAGAAGCTCTACCAGGAGCAGCTGAAGGAGCTCGACCGGCCCAAGCGCGCCGAGACCATCAAGAAGATGGAGGAGCGGCTCTACACCGAGGCCCCGGTCATCGCGATCTACTACCCGAACGACCTCGAGGGCTACCGCAAGGACCGGATCACCAGCATCACCCCGATCCCTGAGGACAAGGGCCTCCTGTACGGCGGCAGCGGCTACTGGCCGTTCTACACCGTGGACGTCAAGGCCGCGGCGGCGAGCGGCGGCAGCAGCGGCGGCGGCTCCAACACCGGCCTCATCGCCGGCATCGTGGGCGGCGTCGTGGTCATCGGACTGGCGGGCTTCCTCCTGAGCAGGCGGCGTAAGAGCGTCGCCGACGAGCGCGAATGACCACTCCGCTAGAAGCAGCAGAGCCCGCCGTCCAGGCGGCGGGCCCTGGTGACGAGCGCTCCACCCACCGCGGCACGCTGCAGTACGCGCTGTCCAAGGCCGGTGGGGCGCTGTTCAGCATCGCCATGGTGATCGTCGGGACGTTCTTCGTCTTCCGGCTGCTGCCCGGCGACCCGGTGCGCAACCTGGCGCAGGGCCGCAACATGACGCCGGAGCAGCTCAACCTCGAACGCCACCGGCTCGGCCTGGACAAGCCGGTGCTCCAGCAGTTCTTCGACTTCGTGGGCAACACCCTCAGGCTCGACCTGGGCACCTCCTACGAGTACAAGCGCCCGGTCCTGGACCTGATCGGCGAGCGCATCGGCCCGACGCTGCTCCTCGCGGGCACGGGTCTGGTCATCGCCGTCAGCCTCGGGATCTGGCAGGGCACGCGGTCCGGATGGCGGCCGGGCACCAAGTTCGACCGCTTCTCCACCAGCGTGTCGCTGGTGCTCTGGTCGGTGCCCACGTTCTGGCTGGGGCTGCTGCTGATGATGGTGCTCGGCGTCGGCATCGGGCCCATTCCCGGGCTCTTCCCGTTCAGGGGCATCGAGAGCGTCGACGCCCCGGACGGCTTCGCGTACGTGCTGGACGTGGCCTCGCACATGGTCCTGCCGTGCCTGACCCTGGTGGGCGTGGTCTACGCCCAGTACCTGCTGATCATGCGCTCGTCGCTGCTCGAGGAGGTCAACCAGGACTACGTGACCGTGGCCAGGGCCAAGGGGCTCCGGGACGACGAGGTCCGGCGGCGCCACGCCGTGCCCAACGCGCTGCTGCCCACGGTGACGCTGGTGTTCATGCGCATCGGCTTCGTGGTCGGCGGCGCGGTCACCGTGGAGACGATCTACACCTGGCCCGGCCTGGGACAGCTGTTCTACCGCGCGATCAAGGTGCCCGACTTCACCCTCATGCAAGGGACGTTCCTGCTGATCACCGTGGCCGTGATCCTCATGAACACGCTGGCGGACGTGGTCTACCACATGCTCGACCCGAGAGTGAGGTCGGCATGACCAGCGTCGCAGCCGCCCGCCGGCGGCTCGCCCTGAGCCGGTTCTGGACCGAGTTCCGCGCTCACAAGGCAGGCGTCGCCGGGATGGTGGTCCTGCTCGTCGCCGTGGTCCTCGCACTGATCGCGCCGGTGTTCATCGACGAGGGCGTGACCAGCGTCGTCGACGCCCCCGGGGACGAATTCGGCGCGCCGAGCCTGGACTTCCCCTTCGGGACCGACGAGTCCGGCCGCTCGATCCTGCTGATGCTCTGGTGGGGCTCGCGCACGTCGCTGCTCATCGGCTTCCTCGCCGCCCTGCTCAGCATCGTGATCGGCACGGTCATCGGCATCGCCGCGGGACACTTCCGCGGATGGGTGGGCGGCGCGCTCATGCGGGTCACGGACTGGTTCCTGGTGCTGCCCTCGCTGGTGACCGCGCTGGTGCTGGCGGCCATCCTCGGCGGCACCACGTTCACGGTGATCATGGCGATCGCGGTCACCTCCTGGCCGTCCACCGCCCGCCTGATCAGGGCGCAGACGCTCGCCGTCGAGGCCCGGCCGTACATCGAGCGGTCGAAGGCGCTCGGTGGCGGGCACTGGCACATCACCACCCGGCACGTGCTCCCCAACGTGGCGCCGCTGCTGCTGGCCAGCACCACGCTGGAGGTGGCCAGTGCGATCGTCACCGAGTCCACGCTGGCCTTCCTGGGCGCCAGCGCGAACAAGACGTCATGGGGGACCATGCTGCGCTCCTCCTACGACTACGGCGCGGCCACGCACGGCGCGTGGTGGTACATCCTCATCCCCGGTCTCGCCATCCTCGTCGTCGTCATGGCGTTCACCTTGGTCGGGCGGGCACTGGAGGCCGTGCTGAACCCGCGGCTCAGGAGGGCGGCGTGAGCTTGCTTGAACTTGACGATGTGTCGGTGACGTACCGCATCGCCTCGGGCGAGGTGCCCGCCGTACGCGGTGTGTCGCTGAAGCTCGACTCCGGAGCGGCACTCGGAGTCGCCGGCGAGTCGGGATCCGGCAAATCGACGCTGGCCATGGCGCTGTTGCGGCTTCTGCCCCGTGACGCGCGCGTCGAAGGCCGGATCCTGCTCGACGGCGAGGACATGCTCACCATGAAGTGGGGCCGCATGCGCGCCGTACGGTGGGCCGAGGCCTCGATCGTGTTCCAGGGCGCGCAGCACGGGCTCAACCCCGTGCGCAGGATCGGCGACCAGATCGCCGAGCCGCTGCTCGTCCACGGCCTGGCCAAGCCGGAGGCGGCCCGCAAGCGCGTGGCCGAGCTGCTCGAACAGGTCGGCCTGCCCACCTGGCGGGCCCGCAGCTACCCGCACGAGCTGTCCGGCGGGCAGCGGCAGCGCGTGATGATCGCGATGGCGCTGGCCTGCTCGCCCCGGCTGATCATCGCCGACGAGCCGACCACCGCGCTCGACGTGATGGTGCAGGCGCAGGTCCTGACGCTGATCAAGGAGCTGGTCGCCGAGCACGACATCTCGCTGATCATGATCTCGCACGACCTGTCGGTGCTGGCGGACGTGTGCGGCCAGCTCGCGGTCATGTACGCGGGCCGCGTCGTCGAGTACGGGCCCTCCGCCGAGGTGTTCCACGACGCCAAGCACCCCTACAGCCGGGCGCTGGCGGCGGCGTTCCCCACGGTGGGCGACCCGGCCTCGCGGCTGGCGCCGAAGGGCCTCGGGGGAGACCCGCCCGACCCGATGCAGCTCCCGGGCGGCTGCTCGTTCCACCCGCGCTGCCCGGTCGCGCTGGACGAATGCGCCACGCTGGACGTGGAGCTGTGGCCCGCGGGTGAGCGCCGTACCGCCGCTTGCGTGCACGTACGCGAGAAGGAGGGGGCCTCATGACCGAGACGCAGACCACCGCCGAGGCGGTCTCGACGGCCCGGCCGAGCCTGCTGGAGGCCCGCGACCTGCGCGTGGAGTTCCCCTCACGCGGCCGCCGCGCCAAGGCCGTGGACGGCGTGAACCTGGCCATCGGCGAGGGCGAGATCGTGGCCCTGGTCGGCGAGTCGGGCTGCGGCAAGACCACGCTGGCGCGCACGCTGCTCGGCCTCGAACGCCCCACCTCGGGCGAGGTCCGCTACGACGGCGCCGCCCTGGACTACGGCTCCAAGGCGCTCAAGGCGTACCGCAGGCAGGTGCAGCTCGTCCTGCAGGACCCGACCGGCTCGCTCAACCCCAGGCACACCGTGTACGAGGCGGTCGCCGAGGGGCCGCGCATCCACGGCCTGCCGGGCGAGCGGGAGATCGTGGCCGAGGCCCTGTCCAGGGCGGGACTGCGGCCGCCCGACCGGTTCTTCCTGCGCTACCCGCACGAGCTGTCCGGAGGGCAGCGGCAGCGCGTGGTGATCGCCGGGGCGCTGGCGCTGAACCCGAAGGTGCTGGTCGCCGACGAGCCGGTGGCCTCGCTGGACGCCTCCGTACGCGGTGAGATCCTGGCCCTGATGCTGCGGCTGCGCGACGAGCTGGGGCTGTCGGCGCTGGTCGTCACCCACGACCTGGGCCTGGCCTGGAACATCGCCGACCGGGTGGCGGTCATGTACCTGGGCAGGATCGTCGAGTCGGGGCCGGTGGAGCAGGTGCTGACCGCACCGCGGCACCCGTACACGCAGGCCCTGATGTCGGTGCTGCCGGAGTCTCCCGAACGGGTGGTGCTGACCGGCGAGCCGCCGGACCCGACCAGGATCCCCGGCGGGTGCCGCTTCCACGCCCGCTGCCAGGTGCTCGCCTCCGGGAAGGCGGCCGAGGCGGGGGTGGACGCCAGGTGCCGCTCGGAGCTGCTGGACATCCTGCCGGCCGTGCCCGAGGCGCAGGCGGCCTGCTACTACGCGGACACCGTCAGCGGTTGACCCAGGCCGGCGGTCAGGCCAGGCCGGCGTCGTGGACGAGGATGGCGGCCTGGACGCGGTTGGCCAGGCCCAGCTTGGCCAGCACGCGGCTGACGTGCGCCTTCACCGTCGCCTCCGTCAGGTGGAGCTCGCGGCCGATCTCGGCGTTGGACAGGCCGCGGGCGAGGGCTCTGATCACGTCCTCCTCCCGCCCGGTGAGCCGGTCGAGCTGCCTGCGCGCCACCTCGGCGCGGGACGGCACGCGGTTGGCGTAGGAGGCGATCAGGCGCTTGGTGACCGAGGGCGAGAGCATGGCCTGGCCGCCGGCGACCGTGCGGACGGCGGCGGCCAGCTCTCTCGGCGGGGTGTCCTTGAGCAGGAACCCGACCGCGCCCAGCCGCAGCGCCTCGTGCACGTACTCGTCCAGGTCGAACGTGGTCAGCATGATGAGCTTGGGCGCGTCCGGCTCCGACAGGAGCCGAGCGGCGGCGGTCAGGCCGTCCATGCCCGGCATGCGGACGTCCATCAGCACGACCTCGGGCCGCAGCCGCCGCACGGCGGAGACGGCCTCGGCGCCGTCGCGGGCCTCGCCGGCGATCGCGATGTCGCCCGCCGCCTCCAGGATCAGCCGCAGCCCCGAACGGACGAGCTCCTCGTCGTCCACCACGAGCACCCTGATCATGCCGGGATCCTGGCGCTCACGAGGAAGCCGCCGCCGTCCTGGGCACTGGTACGGAGCGTGCCGCCGAGCAGCTCCACCCGTTCCCGCAGCCCCACCAGGCCCCAGCCCGCGCCGGGCAGCTCCCCGGGCGGCGACCCCGGCGCCTGGTTGCGCACCTCCACCTCCAGCTCTTCGGGTCCGTAGCGGATGCGCACGTCCGTGACGGCGTCGCCCGCGTGCTTGTGCACGTTGGTGAGCGCCTCCTGGACCACCCGGTACGCGGTCCGCTCCACGGCCGGCTCGACCGGCCGCGCCTCGCCCTCGTCGTGCCTGGTCACCGCGATGCCCAGGGCGCGGGACTGGTCGAGCAGCCGGTCGAGGTCGCCCAGGGTGGGCGGCGGCCGCAACGCGCCGTCCTTTTCGGGAAAGCTTTCGGGGGTGCGCAGGACGCCCAGCACCTCGCGCAGGTTCGCCAGCGCCTCCCGCCCGATCCCGCCGATCAGGGCGGCGGCCCGCTCCGTCTCCTCGTCGGGCGCCCGCATCTCCAGCGCCCCCGCGTGCAGCACCATGAGCGAGACCCGGTGCGCCACCACGTCGTGCATCTCCCTGGCGATCCTGGCCCGCTCCTGCGCCCTGGCCTGCTCGGCCCGCATGACCTGCTCGTGCTCGCGGCGCTTCGCGCGCTCCCCGGCCGCGTCCCGTCGGGCGCGTACCAGGAGTCCAAGCGCCAGCGGCAGCCCCATCACGGCCAGCGCCAGGAACAGCGCGTTGCCCGTGGTGGCGGTCATCAGCTCGTACGGGCCGCTTCGTTGCGCGCCCACCAGCGCGGCGACCCCGCACCCGGCCAGGCAGCCGCCGAGGTAGGCGGCCAGGCGCCGCCCGCTCAGGGTCAGGCCCGCGAAGTAGGAGGCCACCAGCAGCGGCGGCCACATCACGAGCCACACGTAGCCGGCGGCGCCCACCGCGGCCAGCGGCCACCAGGACCGCCGCGCCTGCCAGGCGGCCAGGCCCGCGAGCGCGGCGACCCCGACGAGCACCGGGAGCGGCAGGTTCGACGGCACCCCGGCCTGCCCCATCACCACGAACAGCGAGGCCGCGAACACCCCTCCGCCGAGCAGCACGAACCGCATGCCTCACAGCGTATGGGCCGCCCGCAAAGGGACATTACGACGAAAGTAGTAAGAGCCGATCGACGATCGGGGCGTCCGGGCCGGCGGTCTCCGGCACCAGCCTGGGCCCATGCGTAAAACACTTGCGACAGTCGTGATGTCCGTGACCGTCCTCGCCGGAGCCGCTCCGGCGCAGGCGGCCGACCTGGCTCTTCCGAAGCCGACCGGACCGCGGCCGGTCGGCACGACCAGCCTGCACCTGGTGGACTCGAGCCGCCCCGACCCCTGGAACCCCGAGGCGTCCCGGCGGGAGCTGATGGTCTCGCTCTGGTATCCGGCCAGGAAGGCCGTGGGGCGGCCCGCGCCGTACGTGACGCCCCAGGAGTCGGCCGCCATCCTGAAGGGCTTCCCGGACGTCTCCCCGGACGCGCTCACGAAGACCAGGACGTACGCCAGGCTCGACGCCCCCGTGAGAGGGGGCAGGCTGCCCCTGGTCGTCATGTCGCCGGGCTTCTCCTTCCCGCGCGCCACCCTGACCTCGCTGGCCGAGGAGCTGGCGAGCAGGGGATACCTGGTGGCGGCGGTGGAGCACACGTACGAGTCGGTCGCGACCACGTTCCCCGACGGCCGGACCACCACGTGCCTGGCTTGCGTGAAGGGCCAGGACAACGTCAAGGTGGCCGCGAGCCGGGTCAAGGACGTGCGGTTCGTGCTCGGCGAGCTGGTCAAGGGCCGGTGGGGCAAGGTGATCGACCGGTCGAGGATCGCCATGGCCGGCCACTCCATGGGCGGGTACGCCACCGCCCAGACCATGCTGGCCGACACCAGGATCAGGGCCGGCGTCAACCTGGACGGCACGTTCGCGCTGGACGAGCCGCTCGACCGGCCGTTCATGCTGGTCGGGGCGCCGGGGCACGCGCCCGGCTACGGCTCCTGGGACCAGGCCTGGGCCAATCTGAAGGGCTGGAAGCGCTGGATCACCGTGGCGGGGACCGACCACTCGGCGTTCGTCGACTACGCCGTGCTCAGGCCGGCCCTCGGCCTCCCCGCGCAGGAGCTGGATGGCGCGCGGGCGCTGCGGATCACCCGCGCTCACCTGGTCGGCTTCCTCGACCGG
The DNA here is from genome assembly GCF_043496855.1 of Nonomuraea sp. JJY05. NCBI lineage: Bacteria > Bacillati > Actinomycetota > Actinomycetes > Streptosporangiales > Streptosporangiaceae > Nonomuraea > Nonomuraea sp. JJY05. The sequence goes on along the minus strand of NZ_JBIEIS010000062.1, from coordinate 39,933 downwards.
CACCTGCTCGGTAAGGGGACCCCGGTCGAGGACTATCCCGAGGTCACCGATCACACCCGGAACGCGTCGGCGTTCTCCGAGGCCCACTGAGCGAAGCTGAGCGCGTCCCGGCCGGTGACCTCGCGCACGGTCGGGACCACCGTGTAGCCGACCTCCGGGGTGTCGCCCAGAGCATGGACGAGGAACTCGATGGTCTGCTCACCCATGCCGTCGGCGGCCCACTTGGCCCGCGCCTCGTCCACGGTCAGCTCCACGTACTCGACGTGGCGGCCAATCGACGCCCCGAGGATCTCGACCTTCTGCCTGAGCGTGATCGCCTCGGGACCCGTCAGCACGTACGTCCGGCCGCCGTGGCCGCCCTCGGCCAGCACCGTCGCGGCCACGGCGGCGATGTCGCGCTCGTGCACGAGGGCGCTCAGCCGGTCGCCGAACGGCTCCTTGATGACGCCTTCCGTCTTCACCGTCTGCGCCCACCAGCGCAGCGTGTTGGACATGAACTCGACCGGGTGGAGCAGCGTCCACTCCAGGTCGGTCGCGGCCAGCGCCTGCTCGAGCGGGCCGTCCTCGCGGCCGCCCAGCACGGTGACCCGCCGCACGCCCGCCTTGACGGCCAGCTCCACGATCGCGGCGCCGTCCGGCAGGGGCGCGTAGTCGTCGCCCGCGAAGTTGATGAAGTGCGCGCCGGTGACGCCCTCGAAGGCGTCCTTCAGCGACTCGGGCCGGGCGAGGTCTCCGGCGACGACCTCGACGCTCTCGGGGAGTCCGGCCTTCTCGGGGTTCCTGCTCAGGGCGCGTACGTGCTGCCCGGCCGCGAGGAGCTCCTCGACGACGAGACGGCCGACGGTCCCGGTTGCTCCGGTGACGAGGATGGTCATGGCGAACCCCTTTTGTTCGGAACGGAATGTTCTGCTCTTACTATAGCAGAACGGAATGCTTCATTCCATATAGTTCTTGAGCGAGATGGCGTTCGCGGCTCGGTGGATGGGCCCGGCGATCCTGTCGATCATCCGGTCGCGGCCGGGCAGGTGCGGGAGCAGCCTGATCATCCTGGTCTGGAACCAGATGGCCACGGGCGAGCCGATCACCATGCCCTTGACGTTGGCCGGCCCGAGCGCCTGGTTGGCCTCGACGAACTCGCGCATCTCGCGCTCGTAGCCCTCCGCCCCGCCGCCCTCGGCCAGCTCGCCCGCCAGCACGTACGCGCCCACGAGCGCCAGGCTCGTGCCCTGCCCCGAGGCCGGCGAGGCGCAGTACGCCGCGTCGCCCACCAGCACGACGCGGTCCTTGGACCAGCTGTCCATGTGGATCTGGGCGACCGAGTCGAAGTAGAAGTCCTTGGCGTCGCGGACGGACTCCAGCAGCGCGGGCACCTCCCAGCCGACCCCCGCCATGGCCTTCACCAGCAGCTCCTTCTGGCCGTCTGTGTCGCGGTGGTCGTAGGCCAGCGGCTCGGACGACCACATGAACAGGGCCTTGGCGCGGGTGTCCTGGCGGGTGCTGTAGACGTTCGCGGTCCTGCCGGGGGCCGCGTGCACGGCCTCCTCGCGGTCCAGGCCCAGGGTGTTGGGGACGGTGCAGATGGAGATGTAGTGGCCGAGGTGGCGGGCGTACCGGGACTCCTCGCCGAAGGCGATCCTCCGGGTGTTGGAGTGCGCGCCGTCGGCACCGACGACCAGGTCGAACCTGCGGGGCGCCGAGCGCTCGAACGTCACCGTGCCGTCCTGCGCGATGCCCGTGACGGAGTCGCCGAAGACGTACTCGACGTCGTGGCGGGTGAGGTCGTACAGGAGCTCGTTGAGGTCGCCGCGCATGATCTCGGCGTCGTCGCCCGTGCGCCCGCCGAACAGGTCGGCGTCCATGGTCGCGACCTTCCTGCCCCTGGCGTCGTAGTGGGTGGCGATCCGCATGTCCGTGCTCGCCGCGCGGACCGCCTCCATGAGCCCCATGCGCTCGACGACCTGGAGGGCCGCGCCCCGGATGTCCACCTTGTAGCCGCCCTCGCGGATCGCGGGGGCCCGCTCGACCACGGTCACGTGGAAGCCGTGCCGCCTGAGCCAGTAGGCGGTCGCGGTGCCGGCGATGCTCGCGCCTGAGATGAGGATGCTCTTCGTCATGTCCATGACGGTACATCTGTCTCAGACACTTGTCTAGGACGAATTTTCCAGACAGTTGTGCTAGTCTGTGAGTATGGGAAACAGGGAAGATCTGCTGGCCGGGGCCAAGCGATGCTTGATCGAGAAGGGCTATTCGCGTACGACGGCGCGCGACATCGCCAACGCGTCCGGGGTGAGCCTGGCGGGCATCGGCTACCACTTCAAGTCGAAAGAGGCGCTGATGAACGAGGCGCTCTTCGAGGCGATGCGGGAGTGGGGGGACGACCTGGCGGCGACCCTGACCGCCGACGTCAAACCGGACGCCACGCCGCTGGAGCGGTTCGAGGCGGCCTGGGACCGGGTGGTGGAGTCGTTCACCCGGCTGCGGCCGCTGTGGCTGACGCAGTTCGAGTTGCTGGGGCAGATCGACCACCTGCCGGAGGTGCGCGAGCAACTGGTGCGGGCCACCGGGGAGGCGCGGCTGGGGCTGGCCGAGCTGTTCGAGGGGGTGGAGCTGGGCAGCGATCCGGAGCGCGAGCGGCTGGCGGGGACGCTCTACCAGGCGTTGCTGACGGGCTTCCTGTCGCAGTGGCTCCTCGACCCGGACAGCGCCCTGTCGGGCCGCGAGGTCGTCACGGCCCTGCGCTCATTCGCCTCCTGACGCCGCCCAGCGCCCGCGTCCCGCCGACGCGCGCCCTTGCCTGGCGGCGCGGCGCCGGGGGTGGTCAGAAGGCGCTGATGGTGGCGGGGGCGCGTTCGGTGCGGCTGAGCGTGCGGATGACCGCCGTGGCTCCGTGCCGGTGGACGGCCAGCCGGGCCAGGAGCTCGACCACGGGGTCGATGATCGAGGCCGGCAGCTCCGGCGTGTCCAGGCCCACGCTCGCCGCCAGGTCGTCCGAGTGCACGACCAGCTCCACGAGCCGCGTGAGCAGGAAGTCGTCGAGCCGCAGCGACCAGCCCGTCCAGGGCAGGCCCACGACCCGGTCGCCGGGCTCTGCGGCCAGGGCGGCGGTCAGCAGGTCGAGCAGCGCCTGCGTCCGGTCCACCAGCGCCGCGGGCCCGTCCGCGGCGGCGGCCTGGCCGCCGCGCCTGACGCTCACGTTGCTCTCGTGATCGAGCCCCGCCTGCACCCACGGCGACCGCGAATAGTGCTCCAGGAGCCCGATCGGCTCGCCGGCCACCCCGTCCGGTGAGAGCACGTCACGGACGCGGACGAGCTGGTGGGCCAGGTGCCCCGCCAGTCCCGCGACGCTGAACTCGGTCAGCGCGCTCGGCTTGTCCCAGGCCGCCGCCACGGCGGGATCGCGCAGCAGCGAGACCGCCGACGTCGCGGCCACCAGATAGGACTGCCTGATTTCCCCCATTTGCCGCCCTTCCCCTGGTTTAGGTGGTAACTCGCGCCAAGACTATCCCCCCGACAATCAGGGCGAGGGCCGCCAGCCTGCCGATCGAGACGGGGTCGTCGTTGACCGCGATCCCCAGGGTGATCGCGCCGACCGCGCCGATACCCGTGAAGACGGCGTACGCGGTGCCGACGGGCAGCGTGTTCATCGCCTGGGACAGCAGCCAGACGGCGGCGGCCATCAGAAGGAGGGACACGAGCGTGGGCACGGGCCGGGTGAAGTTCTGTGTCGGCTTGATGCTCTGCGACCACGCCACTTCGACGAGGCCGGCGAGGAGCAGGACGATCCAGTTCACCGGGCCGCCTCCTTGAGCGCCGCGGCCAGCGACTCCTCGTGCTTGTCCCGCAGGTGGGCCAGGGCCGGGTCGAGCCGCGCGTTGACCAGCTCCGCGTTGATGAACGTCACGTCCTCGACCCTGAAGTGCCCCTTGAAGAAGTCGCGCAGGTAGCGCTCCTGGTGGTCGTAGGGCTCGCGGGGCGTGCCCGGGCCGTACGCGCCGCCCCGCGCGCTCGTCACCACGAACGAGCGGCCTTCGAGCGACATCTTCGGGAACGTGATCTGGTCGAGCCAGGCCTTGAGCGAGGAGGGGATCGAGTAGTTGTACATCGGCGTGCCGATCAGGATCACCTCGGCCGCCACCACCTCGTCGAGCAGCGGCTCCACGACGGCCCACGCCTGCCGCCGGGCGGGCGTCCGCACCGCCTCCCGATATCGCGAAATGTCGGTTATCTCGTGTTCGAGGATGTGGTCGCAGAGCTCGGTCCACGCCTCGCCGATGTGCGGCACCGGCTGCGCGGCCAGGTCCCGGTACGCGTACGGGCGATCGGGATGCGCCGCCCGCCAGGTGTCGGCGTAGACGGCGGACAGTCTGCGCGAGAACGACGACGCCCGGCGCGCGCTCGCGTCCAGATGCAGCAACATGGTCTCTCCTTGAAAGTGGACACGCTGTCCATTTCAATATAACCGGACGGCGTGTCCACATACAATCGGACGCATGGAAAGAGCCGACGCCGCGCGGAACCGCGCGCGCATCCTGGAGGCGGCCGCGCAGCTCTTCGCGGAGCGGCTGCCGCAGGACGTGACGATGGACGACATCGCGAAGAAGGCCGGGGTGGGCCGGGGCACGCTCTACCGCCGCTATCCCGACCGGGCGTCGATCGCCGTCGCGCTCCTCGACGAGCACGAGCGGGCGCTGCAGGAGCGGCTGCTGCGCGGCGACCCGCCGCTCGGCCCGGGAGCGCCGCCCGGCGAGCGCCTCGCCGCCTTCTACGCCGCGATGGTGCGCCTGCTGGAGGACCACCGGCACCTGGTCCTCGGCTCGGAAGTGGGCCGCTCGCGCTTCGAGACGGGCGCGTACGGCTTCTGGCGTGCGCACGTGCGCGCGCTCATCGTGGCGGCCCGCACCCCGGATCCGGACGCGCTGGTGGACGTCCTGCTGGCGCCCCTCGCCCCCGAGGTGTACGGCTACCAGCGCGCGGTGCTCGGCCTGACCCCGGAGCAGATCACGCAGGCGCTGGCCAAGCTCACGGCGACCCTCAGGTCAGGGCCTTCCTGATGGCGGACCTGACGAACGCGCGGGCCAGCCTGCCCCTCCTGAACCGGCTCAGCACCGGCCGCGCCGTGCCGTACCTCCGCGCCCGGATGTCGGCCACCACGTTCTCCGGAGCTCCCAGCTCGGCGAGCACGTCGAGGGCCTCCCGCTTGCTGATCATCCGCCCTTCCCGCAGCGTGACCGTGGCCCGGGCGACCGTGAGCAGGCCCAGGTCCACCCAGATGTCACGCAGCCAGCGCCGCCGGGCCCGCGTCTTGACGAGCCAGTAGTCGCGCAGGTCGGCGCGGACGAAGTCGGTCAGCTCCTCGTCCGACACCGGCGGCAGCAGCCCGGCGGGCGGCGGGCCGTACAGCTCCAGGGCCCCTTCGTGCAGCTCGCGGCGGGTGACCGCGGTGACCGGGCGGCGGAAGATGCGCTCGTGCGCCCAGGTCACGTGCTCGACCGAGGGGTCGGCGAGCTCCTGCCTGGCCAGGTACGAGCAGTGCAGCTGAGCGGCCAATGGCCCGTCGAGCGCCCGGTGGGCGGCCTTGATCCGGCGCCACTGCTCCATCGTCACCGGCGCGTCGACGATCGCGATCAGATCCAGGTCGCTGCGGCCGGGCTGGTAGTCATCGGTGGCGAGCGAGCCGTGTGCCCATAAGGCGACCAAGGGCACGGCCGGTTCGACGCCCCGGAGAAAGTCGCTCAGCAGTCGTTCGGTCGCCGCGTGCATACTGGCCACTATGATCGATAACCCGCCGGGTGCGAAAGCCGCGCAGATCACAGCGGGTCCCCGCGGCTCCGGTCAGGTCGTCAGGACGCGTTGAACAGCGCGCTCACCGACTCCCCGTCGTGGATGCGGCGCATGGCCTCGGCCAGCGCGGGCGCGATCGACAGCACGGTGAGCTTGTCGCTGGGCTTGGGTGAGGGCACGGTGTTGGTGCAGACGATCTCCTCGACCTCCGGCAGCGCGCTCAGCCGCTCCACCGCCCCGCCCGCGAACAGCCCGTGCGTGCAGGCCACCCGCACCGAGCGGGCCCCCTGCTCGCGCAGCCGGTCGAGCAGTTCGATGACCGTGCTGCCCTTGGCGATCTCGTCGTCCAGAATGATCACGTCCTTGCCCGAGACGTCGCCGATCACGGAGCTGATCACCACGCGGTCGTCGCTGAAGCGCTGCTTGGCGCCCATGGCGACCCCGGTGCCGAGCAGGCGCGCGAAGTGGGCGGCCTCCTTGGCGTTGCCGAGGTCGGGGGAGACGACGACCGTGTTCGACAGGTCGTACCGGCGGAAGTGCGCGGCCAGCTCGCGCAGCGCGTGCAGGTGGTCGACGGGGACGCTGAAGAAGCCGTGCACCTGCGGCGAGTGCAGCGTCATCGCCAGCACCCGGCTGGCGCCCGCGGCCACCATCAGGTCGGCGACCAGCCGCGCGCCGATAGAGATGCGCGGCGCGTCTTTCTTGTCCGACCGCGCGTAGGCGTAATGCGGAAGCACGACGGTGGTCCGCGCCGCGGACGCGCCCCGCGCCGCGTCCAACATCAGCAGCAGCTCGACCAGATGCTCCTGTACGGGCGGCACGAGCGGCTGGATGAGGAACACGTCGCGTTCACGGCAGTTGGCCTGGAGCTGCACTTCGAGGACGTCGTTGGCGAAGCGCTCGATGCGCACCGGGTGGAGTGGCGTACCCAGCTGCCTGCAGATCTCTTCGGCCAGCTCAGGATGGGCGCTACCGCTGAAAACCGTGATGTCTCGCACGATTCCGTAAGCATAGCCACCCGGCCTCGGCATCCACGAGAGCGACCCGGCGGCGCGGTCAAACGAGCAGCAGATCGGCGGTCAGCTCGTCGAGGCCGGGCAGGACCCGCCAGGCCAGGGCCAGCGCGTCGGGAGCGGGCGGGTAGTGCGGGTGCGGCACGGCGATCACGCGCATGCCCGCCGCGTGCGCCGAACGCAGCCCGTTGCTCGAGTCCTCCACCGCCACGCACTTGCGCGGGTCCGCCCCGATCCGCCGGGCGGCCTCGAGATATCCGTCGGGCGCCGGCTTGCCGCGGGAGACCTCCTCGGTCGAGACCGTGGCCGCGAAGCACTCCTCGAGCCCGGCCGCGTCCAGCACCACGTCGATCAGCCTGCGCGGGGACGAGCTGGCCAGCCCCAGCGTGACGGCGTCGGACAACCGCCGCACCGTCTCCACCGCTCCGGGCATCAGCGGCACCCCGTCGCGGTAGCGGGCGGCCATCTGGTCCACCACGCCCCGCGCGATCTCGTCGGGAGGCAGCGACACCCCCAGCGAGTGCAGGTACGCGGCCCACTCGCCGGTGCTCATGCCCATGAGCCTGGACTGCGTGTCGGGCTGCCAGGTGCCGCCGTGCTCGGCGACGAACGCCCGGCGCACCTCCTCCCACACGGGCTCGGAGTCCACCAGCACACCATCGAGGTCGAACACGCACGCTTCCACCCGACCAGCCAACCACACGGCGCCGAGGAGCCGAGCCAGGCCTGTCCCTATTGCCCGAGATTCATGCTATTAGGGGTGTTTGTTGAGCTATCTGGAGTGATTCCCGGGCACTCGGCTAGGCATGGCAGCCCTTCCATTTCACGACAAGGACGACTTCGCGGACGCCGACCGCGGGTTCATCGCGAAGCTGAGTCCGGCAGTGATCCAGACGGTGGACGGCCGGGTCATCTGGGACAACGACTCCTACGGCTTCCTCCAGGGGGAGTGCCCGGCAACGGCCCATCCCAGCCTCTGGCGGCAGGGGCAACTGTGTGCCAGGCAAGGTCTGTACGAGGTCGCCGAGGGGGTCTACCAGGTACGTGGCCTGGACCTGTCCAACATGACCCTGGTCGAGGGCGAGCGCGGCGTCCTCGTGATCGACCCGCTGATCTCCACCGAGTGCGCCGCTGCCGCGCTCCGGCTCTACCGCGAGCACCGCGGCGACCGCCCGGTCACCGGCGTGATCTACACGCACTCGCACGTCGACCACTTCGGCGGCGTACGCGGCGTCACCGGGGGAGGCGTGCCGATCCTGGCCCCGGAGGGGTTCATGGAGCACGCGGTGTCGGAGAACGTCTACGCGGGCCCCGCCATGACCCGCCGGGCCGTCTACATGTACGGCCCCGCCCTGCCCCGCTCGCCCGAGGGCCAGATCGGCTGCGGCCTCGGCATGACCACCTCGACGGGCACCGTGTCGCTCATCCCGCCCACGACGGAGGTCACCCGTACCGGCCAGGAGGAGACCGTCGACGGGATCCGGATGGTCTTCCAGCTCACGCCCGGCGCCGAGGCCCCCGCCGAGATGAACTTCCTCTTCCCCGATCGGCGCGCCCTGTGCCTGGCCGAGAACGCCACGCACAACCAGCACAACATCCTCACCCTGCGCGGCGCCATGGTCCGCGACGCCCGCGCCTGGGCGCGCTACCTGAACGAGACCGTCACGCTGTTCGCCGACCGGGCCGACGTCGCCTTCGCCTCGCACCACTGGCCCACCTGGGGCCGCGGCGGCATCGTCCGCTTCCTCGAACAGCAGCGGGACATGTACGCGTACCTGCACGACCAGACGCTGCGGCTGCTCAACAAGGGCCTGACCGGGCCCGAGATCGCCGAGGCCATGCACATGCCGCCCGAGCTGGAGCGGGCCTGGCACACGCACGGCTACTACGGCTCGGTCAGCCACAACGTCAAGGCCGTCTACCAGCGCTACCTGGGATGGTTCGACGGCAACCCGGCGCATCTGTGGGAGCACCCGCCGCGGGAGAGCGCCGTCCGGTACGTCGACTGCCTGGGCGGCGGCTCGGCCGTGGTCGCGGTCGCCAGGCGCTACATCGACGAGAACGACCTGCGCTTCGCCGCGCAGCTGCTCAACCACGCGGTCTTCGCCGACGAGGGCAACAAGGAGGCCCGCGACCTGCTCGCCGAGGTCTACACCCGGCTCGGCCACGGCGCCGAGAACGCCGTGTGGCGCAACTTCTACCTCATGGGCGCCCTGGAGCTGTCCGACGGCATCGTGCCCGCCACCGTGGACGCCGCCTCGCTCGACCTGCTCGCCGCGCTGTCCGTGGAGCAGATCTTCGACTCGCTCGCCATCCGTGTGGACGGGCCGCGGGCCTGGCACGAGCGGCTGTCGATCGACTGGTACCTGACCGACCTGGGGGAGCGCTACCGTACGACGCTCTCGAACGGCGCGCTCATCCAGCAGCGGGAGCCTGCGGACGAGAGCGCGGACCTGACGCTCCGGCTGACGAAGGACCAGCTCGTGGGGCTGCTGGCGGGCAAGGGCGTCGGAGGGGTGGAGCGCGAGGGGGACACGGGGGCGCTGCAGCGGCTGGTCGCCGTGCTCGACCGCCCGGCCCCGGACTTCGCCATCGTCACGGCTTGATCGGGCTGTTCACTCCGGGCGTTCGACCTCGCGGCGCAGCGCCTTGCAGGCCAGCGCCAGCAGCGTGACCACCGCGGCCCCGAGGCCCGGCCCGAGCACCAGCGGCAGGGTCAGCTCACCGGCGTGCCACACCGCCGCCAGGATCGCCGCCGAGGTCAGCACCGCCACCCCGAACATCGCCCCCCACAGCGGCAGCACGTCGAGGTAAGCGAACAGCAGCGGAAACGCCAGCCACACGAACGGCGGCGCCGCCACCGCCAGCACCACCCATCCGGCCGTCACGAGCCCGAGCCACCCGACCCGCCGGCTTCCGGACATCATCGGACCGGCGGCATAGGCGGCACCGAGCGCCAGCCCTCCGACGGCCACGGCCACCCGGTCCTCGCGCAGCGAGCTCACCACCGCGAGCACGAGAAGCCCGCAGGCCGTGGCGTGCACCGCCCACCGCAGCAACCGCGACGGAATGTCCATCATTACTCACCAAGAGTAACCTCAGGACCACGGTGCCGTCACGCCTGGCGGCGCCGCGCGGTGAAGGCGGTGATCAGGAAGTACAGCAGCCCGGCCAGCACGAGGGCGATGACCACGCCGATGTTCGCCCCCGCGAACGTGCCCGCCTTCATCTCGTCGCTCATCAGGAAGCCGACGATCCTGGCGATGTTGGGGTCGCCCGACTTGATCAGCCCGAGCCCCACGACCGACGCCACGAGCAGCGACACCAGCCCGGCCCAGTTGAGCGCGGGCGCGCCCGGCCGCAGCAGCCACTCGTCGTACGACCTGCCGCCCGCGCGCAGCAGCCACATGTCCACCAGGAAGATCGCCACCCAGGCCGCCATCACCACCCCGATGATCGCCAGGAACGCCTGGAAGGTGCCGAGGAAGCTGCTGGACACGAACAGCAGGTAGTACCCGCCGAGCACCATGAGCACGCCGTCGATCAGCACCGCGTAGTGCCGCCTGACCGGCACGCCGAGCGCCAGCATCGACAGCCCGGACGAGTAGATGTCCATGATCGCCCCGGCCAGGAAGCCGCCGATGGCGGTCAGCAGGTACGGCAGCAGGAACCACGTCGGCAGCGCCTCGGCCAGCGCCCCCACCGGGTCGGCCCCGGCGGCCTCGGCCAGCTTCGGATCGCCGCCCGCCAGCAGCACGCCGAACACGAGCAGCACCATGGGCGGCACCGCGCCCCCCAGCGTCGTCCACAGCGCCACCGACCTCGCCCGGGAGTTCGCGGGCAGGTAGCGGGAGTAGTCGGCGCCGCAGTTGACCCAGCCCAGGCCCAGCAGCGTCATGGCGAAGACGACCCCGCCCACCCACTCGCCGGGACCCGCGCCGCCCTTCAGCGACCCGCCGAGTTTCGGCAGCATGAGGGCCATGTAGACGACGGTCAGCACGACGAACGCGTACGTCAGGTACCGCTGGACCGCCATGATCATGGCGTGGCCGTACACGCCGACCGCGATCACCACGACGGCCGCGACGGCGAAGCACACGGCGGTGGCCGTGGTGGCGGGGACGCCGGGCGCGATGCGCGCCAGGATCGCCGCGCCGCTCTGCGCTGAGAGCGTGACGAGCACGATCTCCCAGCCGACGTTCGAGATGTAGGAGAACACGGCGGGCAACTTGTTGCCCTGATACCCGAACGGCGCCCGCCCCAGCGTCATCGTCGGCACGCCCGACCGCGTCCCCGCGACCGCGACCAGGCCGACCAGCAGGAACGACAGCGCGTACCCGATCGCCCCGGTGATGATCGCCGGGATCACGCCCAGGCCGAGACCGACCATGTACACGCCGAAGGCGACACCGAACAGGGAGAGGTTGGAGCCGGCCCACGGCCAGAAGAGATCCCCCGGCCGGCCGCGCCGCTCGGCCTCGGGGACCGCGTTGATGCCGTTCTGCTCGACGGTCATCGTGTCCATGATCGGACGTTACTCGCCCCATACCCGGTAAGAGAAGCCTCAGCAGGGCGGTGAGAGTCTGGACGGCATGAGCGCGGAGACCAAGTTCGGCAGGCGGCGGCAGGCACTGGCCGTCTGCCTGGTGTCGGCGTTCATGACCGGTCTGGACGTGAGCATCGTCAACGTGGCGCTGCCGTCGATCCGCGCCGGCCTGCACGCGACGGAGGACGGCCTGCAGTGGACGGTCTCCGGCTACGCGCTGACGTTCGGCCTGCTGCTGGTCCCGGCCGGGCGCATGGGGGACGCCAGGAGCCGCAGGGCGCTGTTCATGTCGGGCGTGGCGCTGTTCACGCTGGCCAGCGCGGCGTGCGGCCTCGCCTGGGACATGAAGGTGCTGATCGCGGCCAGGCTCGTGCAGGGCATGGCGGCCGGAATGGTGAACCCGCAGGTCTCCGGGCTGATCCAGCAGATGTTCGAGCGGCACGAGCGGGGGCGGGCGTTCGGCGCGCTGGGCGCCACCATCGGCCTGTCCACGGCCGCCGGGCCGCTGATCGGCGGCGCCCTGGTCACCTTGTCCGGGCCCGAGCTGGGGTGGCGGTGGGTGTTCCTGGTGAACGTGCCGATCGGGCTGGCCCTGCTGCCCCTGGCCTGGCGGGTCCTGCCGGGCCCGCGGCAGGACGTGCCGCGGCGGCGGGAGAGCATGGACCCGGTGGGCGTGCTCCTCCTGGGCGTCGGGGTGGCGGGCGTGCTGCTGCCCTTCATCCAGCGTCACCAGTGGGAGGGGAACGCCCACTGGCTGCTCCTGCCCGCCTCGCTCCTGATCCTGGCCGGCTTCGTGACGTGGGAGCGGTTCTACCGCCGTGAGCCACTCGTGGACCTGGCCCTGTTCAGGAAACGGTCCTACCGCCTCGGCACGGCCATCGGGCTGTTCTACTTCGCCGGATTCACCGGCATCTTCTTCATCTTCACCCTGTACCTGCAGAGCGGCCTCCATTACAGCCCCCTGCTGGCGGGCCTGTCGATCACGCCGTTCGCCCTCGGCTCGGCCTCGGCCAGCGTGGTCGGCGGGCGGCTGGTGTCCCGGGCGGGGCGGCTCGTGGTGGTCATCGGGCTGATCACGGTGGTCGCCGGCCTGTCGGCGACCATCGCCGCCACCGCACTGGTGCCGGGGCCCGGCGCGGGCCTGGCCACCGCCCTGCCCCTGCTGGTCGCGGGCGTCGGCAGCGGTCTGGTCATCTCGCCCAACCAGGCCATCACCCTGTCGGAGGTCCCGCCCGAGGGCGGCGGGAGCGCGGCGGGGGTCCTGCAGACGGGCCAGCGGCTGGGCTCGGCGATCGGCATCGCGACGGCCGGCTCCACGTTCTTCGGCTCGCTCGGCGCGGGCTGGGCGACCGCCTTCCGTCACGGCCTGATGGTGGTCCTGCTGTTCATCCTCATCGCCCTGTCGGCCGCGGTGTACGACCTCGCCCGCCGGCGTTAGAGCCTCCTCCCGGGATCCCTCCCGGCGCAGGCCTTGTAGAAAGGCCTCACCCCCTGCGGCCGAGCCACGCGAGCACGGCGTACCTGGCCGCGACAGCCGACGAAAGGGAGAGCATGCACCCCCGGAAGGCCATCACCGCCCTGACCCTCGCCTGCGCCATGATCGCGCCACCGACCCTCGCCGCCACCCCGGCCGCCGCCTCCGCCAAACCCAATGTGCGGGCCTGCTACGACGGGAAGTGCAAGTTCACGTTCACGAGGGCCGTGAGCTTCCGCGTCTCCAGCCGGTACGGCCTCGGCAGGGTGCGCGTCTCCAAGGAGTACGTGGGCGGCATCTTCAACCAGGACATGGTCGTCGTGCGGGCCCCCGGCCTCACCTCGTCGCTGGGGGAGGGCGCGAGCGGGGAGTTCCGGCACGGGAAGAAGCGCACTCTCAACTTCCGCGTGCTGTCGATCACCGACCAGGGGGCGACGATCCGTTTCGAAGGATGACCTTCAGCATGTGATCAGCGAAAACCGGACCTCCTCACCGGTACCGGGTCGGCTAGGCTCCGACGCGGGGGTGGGCACCATACGAACGAGGTTGCGGAAGCTCTACGCGGGCGGACGGGAGTTCGTGTGGAAGGGCGAGCTCCACCACGTGTCCGGCGAGCGCGACTGCCACAGGTGCGTCCGCCTGCGCGTCTGGGGCGCCGGGAAGAACAGCCGCGTGCTCCAGGCGGACCTGCTGTCGAAGGCGGTCCTGCCGTGGGGCTGCGCGAGCGACAACTCCTACCCGACGCCCAAGGACGTACGGGAGGTCATCGACCGTGCGCTGGCGCATGGCTGGGACCCTGACGTCGCCGGCGGGGTCTTCTTCCTGAGCGAGGCCGAGCACGCCGCCGAGTTCGAGCTGACCGATTTCCTCCTCACCGACCGCCTCAGAGACGAGGGGGCACCGGACCCGACCACCCGCGTGCTCAGCGCCTTCGACCGCGCGACCGGATCGCCTTCCTAGCGGGTCTCGCCGATCGCTTCCCCGGCCGGCTTTCGCCGGCGCCGACGTCAGGTCTCGCCGTCGCCACTACCGGCATTCCATTTCATCGGGTTCCTCGTTCTCACCCGACCGCAGGCGCTCGCTCAATTGGTCAACACGGGTTTCTCCTGGTTGAGCGCGTGACTTCGGGCTCATCGCGCAAGACCCCCTGTCAGTTGGCCAGAGCCTTGACGCTTTCGGGCGTCCAGGCGTATTCGATCACGGGCAGTTCGATTCCTCCGGGCACGCGTTCCCAGAAATCCCGTGTGGCGCTGCCGCCGCATCGCTCGTAGAAGGCGATGGCCGGGGCGTTGTCCCTGAGCACCTCCAAATAGACCGCCCTGCCGGGGTGGTGGGCGGCCGCCCAGCCGAAGGCGCGGCTCATGAGCAGGCGTCCGATACCGGAGCGTTTACGGGCGGGGCGGACGTGCAGGTTGTCGAGCAGGATCCGGCCGTCGGGCTGCGCGATCAGGTAGGTGAACCCCTGCAGCGCGTCGTCCTGCTCGGCGAGCAGCAGGTGGGAGGCGTTCTCGACGGTGGCCGGCTCGCTGGAGGCGAGCCGGGCGGCCCAGAGCGCCCTGCGGTCCTCCAGGAGCGGGCCGTTGAGGAAGGAGTCGGGCATGATCCCGGCGTAGGCCGTCTGCCAGCTCTCGGTGTGCAACGCCGCGATGAGGTCGGCGTCGCGCGGTGCGCCCGTTCTGAATTGCATGGATCAGAGCGTGCCACAGCCACACATACCGATCAGGTAGGTGATCTCAGCCGTTGCCACCAGGAAGGCGTACCGCGACAAGATCGTCCCACTCGCCATCGGCCCGTTCCGGTCAGAGCGTTAGCCTCATGATCGTGACGACCAGAAACTCGCACTGCTCCTTCTGCGGCACGGCCTACCTCGCGGACCAGGACTGGCCGCGGACCTGCGCCGGCTGCGGCAACACCAGCTACCTCAACCCGCTGCCCGTCGCCGTGATGGTGCTGCCGGTGGACGAGGGCCTGCTGGTGATCCGCCGTGACGTCGAGCCGCACCGCGGCGAGCTCGCCCTCCCCGGCGGCTTCATCGACCTGGGCGAATCCTGGCAGCAAGCGGCCGCCCGAGAGCTCCGGGAGGAGACGGGCATCATCGTGGAGGCGGACGAGGTCCGGCTGTTCGACGTGCTCAGCGCTCCCGACGGCACGGTGCTGATCTTCGGTTTGGGGCCGCGTACGAGCTCGGCCGCCCTTCCACCGGTGACGCCCACGGCCGAGACGACGGAGTGGCTGGCGATCGACCGGCCCCAGGAGCTGGCGTTCCCGCTGCACACCCGGATCGTGGCGAAGTACTTCACGGCGAAGTGACGTCGGACAGCGTGAACGCCGCTGCTTCCGCCGAGGAGACGCCCGGGGGATCGGCCGGATATGGCTCATTCATCCAGAGGCCTTGTGGCCAGCGGGACATCGGTCGGCGTCTACTGATCGACGGACACGGACTGGTGCTGCTCGGGCAGGTGGCTTTCCGGATGCGCCCACACCAGGACGTTGTCGTGCCGTTCCCGCCGAAAGAAATCGACCACCTCCTGATCGGAATGGCGCAGGCTGAAGTGGGTCAGGACGAACAGCGTGTCCGGGTGCGCCTCGATCACGGGCTTGAGCCGGCTCCAGACCGTGTGCCCGACCCGATCGGCGCGAGCCAGCTCGCTGTCGTGCAGAAAGGTGCACTCGGTGATGATGACCGGATAAGTGAACAGCCAGGGATTTCGCTCGAACACCGACACGTGCGTATCGCCGAGAAAGGCGAAAAGAGGGCGGCGTACCGGCCGGTCGACCTCCACGTCTTCTCGCCGTTTCTGGGCCATGATCCGCCCGAATTCCGCGCCGCGTCCGTCCCGGACGAGGTCGTCCCGCAGTTCCTGGAATTCGGGCAGCAGTTCCTTGACGTTCTCGCTGAACGCGTAGCCCACGCAGGGCACCTTGTGCTCGCATCGCACCACGCGGACGTGGTGGCCGCGGGGGCCGAAAGTGAATTCGTCGTCCTGCCGCACGCCGTGAAGGCGACAGGCCGGGGACAACGCCGGATCGTACGGCGCCGCGTGATTCAGCTCGGCGGACGCACGCAGGAAAGCCTCCACATAAGGCAGCGCCTCGGCCGGTAGGTAGATGTCGGCGCCGGAGGCCCTGGAGGCGAGGTAGTCGAGATCCTTGGAGTGGTCGTGGTGCGTGTGCGTCAAGAAGACCGTCTCGGGCTGCCGCCCTTCGCACAACCCGGCGTCCAGGGCGCAGCGCAGCTCCGGTATGTGGAAGAAGGTCTTGTCGTTCGCCCGCGAGTAGCCGGTGAGGGTGAACGCGGTGCCGGGGATGCGCCAGGTCTTCCACTGCCGGAAAGGATGCCCCTTTACCAGCAGATCCGGATGCTCGGGCTGCCGCCGGGAGGTCTGTGTCATCGGGTACGCCTTCCAGATGTTTTTCGTCCTGGCCTTAATGGCTGCTGGCCAGGTTCGCGGTCCGGCGGCGAAATTTCCAGTGGATATCCCGGCCGGGGCCGGCTGCCTTCCTCCTGCCGTCGGCCGAGCGCGGAATGGGCCGGTGACCATCGAACCGGGCTTGATTCCCGCACCGGTGGCGGCCGCCGAACCCGCCGACCGCAGCGGACGGCAAAGCTGGCGCCGACGACGACGGGTTGCCGAGCCCGGTGGTCCCCGTGGTCAATCTGCAAACCGCGACGGCGCGCGCCGCGATCGCGGCGACACACCGCCTGTTGTCCGCCATCGACCGGGTGGGCGACAAGGTGAACCCGTCCGGGATTGATGGAGGCTCCTGCGAGTTTCGGTGTCGAGGCCGAATCACCGCATTGTCGGATACGCCAGGCCGGGATCGTACACGTCAGGACTTCCAGGCGGGCATCACATCGAACGGAGCTGCGACCTTGGCGGGGTCGTGTTCGGCGAGGTCTCCGTGAATGTCGTCGATCAAGGAAGCATCGATGCGGGCCAGGGTCTCGGCTTCGAGCGTGTGGCCTGAGGCGGCGGCGTTCTCGTGGATCTGTGCGGGATGGGAGGCTCCGATGATGGCGCTGGAAACCGCCGGGTTCTGCAGCACCCAGGCGACGGCGAGCTGGGCGAGGGTGAGACCGAGCTCCTCGGCGATCGGGCGCAGGCGTTGCACGGCGGACAGCACCGGGCCGCCGAGGTAACGGCCGACGAAGGCAGAGCCGAGGGAGTGCCTGGCCCGGCTCCCGGCGGGCGGTTGCTGATCAGGCCGGTACTTGCCGGTCAGGGTGCCCTGCGCTAGGGGCGAGAAGGCGATCTGGCCGAGGCCCAGACGGCAGCCGGTGGGCACTATCTCCTTCTCGATGACGCGCCACAGCATGGAATATTGCGCCTGGTTGGAGATCAGCGGCACCCTCAGCTCGGCCGCGAGGATGGCGGCGGCCTCGATCTGGGAGGCCCGCCATTCGGAAACACCGATGTAGAGCACCTTGCCCTGCCGGACCAAGTCCGCGAAAGCGGTCATGGTCTCCTCCAGCGGCGTGTCCTCGTCAAAGCGGTGGGCTTGGTAAAGGTCTACGTACTCCGTGCCGAGGTTGCGGAGGGAAGCATTACAGCTTTCGGTGATGTGCTTGCGGGACAGACCTTTGTCATTGGGGCCGGGGCCGGTCGGCAGGCACACCTTGGTGAAGATCTCGATGGACTCGCGGCGCACACCGGACAGTGCCTCGCCGAGCACCCTCTCTCCGGCGCCATAGTCGGGGCGCCCGTACACGTCTGCGGTGTCGAAGCTGGTGATGCCTGCATCGAGTGCCGCGGTCACACACTTGCGTGCGATTTCGACGGCTTCGACGGAGTGGGTGAGCCAGTTGCCATAGGTGATCGCACTGACGGTCAGGCCACTGGCCCCGAGCTTGCGGTATTCCATGCGAGAACACGCTAGCATAGACATCCAATGATTGGACCTCTGGAGATCCTTGTGCGTACGGTGACCCGCAACTCGCTCGTAGACCAGGCCATCCAGCAGCTACGAGAGGCGATCGTCTCGGGTGAATGGCCGGTAGGGGCGCGCATCCCCGCTGAGCCCCAACTGATCGAAATGCTCGGCGTGGCCCGCAACACGATGCGGGAGGCGGTACGCGCCCTGGCGCATGCGGGCATGCTGGAGGTGCGGCACGGAGATGGGACCTATGTGCGTGCCCAGGGCGAGACCGAGGGCGTGCTGTTGCGACGGTTGGAGCTGGCTGACCTGCTGGAGGTGGTCACCGTACGCCGCGGGCTCGAGGTGGAGGCGGCCCGGCAGGCCGCCGAACGGCATACGCCGGACGACCTGGTACGGCTGACAGAGCTGTCCCGCGGTTCCGATCAGGGCGGCCTCCAGCACCGCGTCGCGCATGCGATCGAATTCCACCTCGCCCTTGTGGACGCTTCACACAACAAGCTGCTCATCGAGCTGTATCGGGCGATATCATCCGTGGTCACAGCCGGGATGAGCCAGGCCACCGCGGACCCGCAACTGTCCGACGTTGGCACGCGCGAGCACGAGGAACTGCTCGCTGCCATCGCCGATCGCGACAGCGAGCGAGCCGCGCAGGCAGCCGGCCGTCACCTGGCTCCGCTGATCGCCCAAGTGCGAGCGAGGCTGGCCAGCCCCTGACCAACAGGCCGGAACAGCCGGCCGCAGGACGTGGCCAGGCAATGCTACAGGTCTAGACCTTTCAGATGATCAGCGCAGCAATCTTGGTAGCCGTGGACGGAACGCCACACGAGAGGGATCCCGCCTTCCAGTAGATTTCGCCATACTTGCCGAGACCAGCCAGCCCATGCGCGCACGCGGCGTGTATGAACTCGGCGGTAAAATATGTCCTTTTGGCATGTTGTATGCAGTACTGTCCCCCGCATGAAGCTGCTCTCCGTCAACATTGGCAAGCCTCGACCGAACCCCTGGAAGGGCCTCGGCGCGACAGGCATCGACAAACGGCCCGTTGACGGCCCGGTCTCCGTCAGCGCTCCCGGCCCCAAGGGCACCGGCGCGGTCGGCCTCGCGGGCGACCGCGCCTACGACGTGAAGCACCACGGCGGTCCCGACCAGGCCGTCTACGCCTACGCTCGCGAGGACCTCGACGGGTGGCAGGCCGAGCTGGGCAGGCCGCTTGCCAACGGCACCTTCGGAGAGAACCTCACGACCCTTGGCCTCGACGTCAACGGCGCTCTGATCGGCGAACGTTGGCGCATCGGATCCAAGGTGGTCCTGGAAGTGTCGTGCCCGCGGATCCCGTGCGCAACGTTCCAGGGGTGGCTGGAGCGCGACGGCTGGATCAAACGGTTCACGCAGGCTGCACTGCCGGGTGCGTATCTGCGCGTGATCGAACCCGGAGACATCCGTACCGGCGACCCAGTCGAGATCGTGCACCAGCCCGCCCACAACGTGACCGTCGCGCTCGCCTTCCGTGCGGAGACGCTCGAACCGGATCTCCTGCCGCAGTTGCTGGCCGCCGACTCGCTGCCACAGGAGATCAGGGAGAAGGCTCGTAGGCGTATGACCAGGTAGATGATCGATGTCGGGGGCTCGTCGGACGAACGTGCCCTGACTAGATCAAAGCCCAGGCACCGAATTCGGTTGAGGTGGGCATTGGGCCGGTCGTGAGTGACCGTGATTGACCCCTCGTCCACCTTGTCCGATTGCACGGTGATCAGCCGGTGACCCGCGTTTACCTTTGCGGCAGGCACACCCTAGCTCCTGATCATCCCGGCGCCTGTCGAGCAGCACGCTGAAGAAGTCGGCCTCGTTCTGCTTCCTGGCCGATGGCACGCTGACACGTGAATCAACCTCAGCCAAGCAGGCGGCAGCGAACCCTGGCCGATGATCGTCGGTCAGGGTTCGGCGGGGGCGGGGTCAGGCGGCCGCTGGTTCGATGGTGACTTTGTGGCCCAGGGCTTGGAGTTTGGCGATGAGCTGCTGGGTTTCCTTCTCGAGGTCTTTGCGGGTGGTGAGGTATTCCGCGTCGAGTTCGTGGTACGGCCTGCCGGTGGCCAGGACGTGCCAGATGATGACGATCACGGCGTGGGCGACGGTGACGACAGCCTTCTTCTTGGCCACACCGCTGCGATGGCCACCGTTCTTCATCACGTGCCGGTGGTATAGCGAGCGCAGGTAGCCGGCATGTCGCACCGTGGACCAGGCGGCCTCGACCAGGAGAGGCTGCAGGTGCTGGTTGCCGTGGCGGCGCCGCCCGGACTTGCGTTTGCCTGCCGACTCCGAGGGCGGTTCGCGAGTTGATGCCCCTCTCGTTACTTGCGTGGGATGAGGCGCAACTCGCGAACCGCCCTCTCAGGTTCAGCGCGACCTCAGTGTTGCGCACAGTATGTCAATCTCGTCCTCGGTGTTGTAGTAGTGCACCGATGCACGAACCACAGCGGGCAAGCTGCGGCCGCCCAGATCGAAGCGGGCAGAGGTGACCGCTGAGACGCTGGTGTTGATACGTGCTGCGGCGAGATGGCGCTGGACGTCGGTGGCGGGCACGCCGTCGACGGTGAAGGTGACGATGCCGCACAGGCGCCGGCCCTGGTCCTGGACGGTCACTGCGGGCAGTTGCGCGAGTTGGTGCCGCAGTCGTGCGGCCAGGGCGGTGACCCGTTCCTCGATCGCTTCGAGGCCCCAGTTCAGCGCGTAGTTCACGGCGGCGCCCAGGCCGATCTTGGCTGCGTAGTTGGACTCCCAGTTTTCGAACCGGCGGGCGTCGGGACGGACTTCGTACGTCTGGTAGTCGGTCCAGGTGGCGGCGTGCAGGTCGAGGAAGGGCGGTTCGAGTGTCTGGATGAGCCGGTTGGAGACGTAGAGGAAGCCGGTTCCGCGCGGCCCGCGCAGGAACTTGCGGCCAGTGGCTGACAGCATGTCGCAGCCGATCTCCTGCACGTTGACAGGGAGTTGCCCGACGGACTGGCAGGCGTCGAGCAGGAACGGGACGCCGGCGGCGCGCGTCAGGCGGCCGATCTCGGCGGCGGGGTTGACCAGGCCACTTTGGGTGGGCACGTGGGTGACGGCGACGAGTTTGACGTCGTCGTTCAGCCGCCGCTCGAGATCCTTGATGGACAGCTGGCCGTGCTCGTCGTTGTCGATCACTTCGACCTGGGCGCCGGTGCGGTCGGCGACCTGGAGGAAGGCGATGACGTTGCTGGCGTACTCGGCGCGGGAGGTCAGGATGCGGTCGCCGGGCCCGAAGCACATGGCGTAGAAGGCCATGTCCCAGGCGCGGGTGGCGTTTTCAACCACGGCGACCTCGTGCGGCCGGCAGCCGATCAGGCGGGCGATCGACTGGTAGACGGCGTTGACTTTCGCGGCCGCGGCCGCCGCGGCTTCATACCCGCCGATTTGCGCCTCCAGGCGCAGGTGCTCAATGACGGCGTCAAGCACTGGAGCCGGCGCCAGTGCCGCGCCGGCGTTGTTGAGATGCACGACGTTGGCGCACCCGGGGGTTTCGTGGCGGGCGCGGGCCACGTCTATGGCTGTCGGCATGGCGATCCTGTTGATGTTCGTTTGGCGAGGTGTCGGCGGAGCTCAGGGCAGGCGCCGGCCGGCGGCCCGTTGGGCGGCGAGCCAGGTTTCCACCTCATCGGCCCGACGCGGCAGGCCGGCGGAAAGGTTGACCGCGCCGTCGGCGGTGACCAGGATGTCGTCCTCCAGCCGGATGCCGACCCCGCGAAACTCGGCCGGCACCAGGTCGTCGTCGGGCTGGAAGTACAACCCCGGCTCGACGGTCAGCACGTTGCCCTCTCTGAGCTCGCCTTCGCGGTAGGCGTCCGGGCGGGCCGCGGCGCAATCGTGCACGTCGATGCCGAGCATGTGGCCGAAGCTGTGCAGCGTCCAGCGCCGGTAAAGCATGGAGTCGGGCTCCATCGCCTCCTCGACGCTCACCGGCAGGACACCGAGCTCGGCCAGGCCCTCGGCGAGCACGCGCATGCAGGTGAGGTGGAGGTCGGCGAACCTCACGCCCGGTTTGATGGCGTCGATACCGGCCTGCTGGGAGGCGTAGACGATGTCGTAGACCTCGCGCTGCAGAGGGGAGAAGGTGCCCGAGATGGGCAGGGTGCGGGTCACATCGGCGGTGTAGAGGTGCTTGTTCTCCACGCCCATGTCCATCAGCAGCAGTTGGCCGGGAGCCGTGAGGCCGTCGTTGCGCTTCCAGCACAAGATCGCAGCGTGCTGGCCGGCCCCGACGATCGAGCCGTACCCAACGTCGTTGCCGTCATGGCGGGCCCGCAGGCCGAAAACACCTTCGACGAGGCGCTCGGACACGGCGCGGTCGGCCGGCACCACGCGGGCGACGTCCTCGAAGCCTCGGACGGTGGCGTCGATCGCGTCCTGCAGCTGAGCGATCTCCCATTCGTCCTTGACGAGTTTCAGTTCGGAGATCACCGCTGCGAGTTCACGGTCCCGGCCGCCGGTGCCGGGCAGGGCCGCATCAACCTGGGGATCCAGGCCGCGCAGCAGGCGGGTGCGGCCGGGCGTGCAACGGGCCAGAGTGGTGTCGAGGTCGGCGAGTGGTGCTGTTTCGATGCCCAGTTCGGCCGTCTTCTCCGCCAGGGTTCGGCGGCGGCCGGCCCACAGCTCGCCATCCCTGTCGCGGAAGAACTCGTCGGTCTGGCGGGAGGAGCGCTGGCGGGTGTACAGGACGGCATCGTGGCCGTCACCGCTTGGCTGCAAGATCAGCACGCTGCCGGGATCGTGATCGCCGGTGAGGTAGGCGAAGTCGCTTCCCGGGCGGAAGGGGTAGAGCGTGTCGTTGGCGCGAATCTTGCTCGGCCCGGTGGGGACGACGAGCGTTTCCCCAGGGAAGGCGGCAGAAAGCGCGGCGCGGCGGCGCATGTAGTGAGGCACCGCAGATTGGGGTCTCACCTCGATCGCGTGGTCGTGCCAGCCGGTCCGCATGAACTCCAGCAGCTTTTCCGGGAAGTCCGGGTCGTGTGACGCCGTACGCGCCGTCGAGAACCGGCTGACGCCTTGATCCGACATCAATCCTCCAGATTGTTTCGGTCGTTAGTATGTAGCATTGCACTTTATTTGCAATAGCCAATAGTTCGCATTAAATCCGTAATGCCCGCGGTTGCGGCAGTGCGGCGAAGACCGTCTGGGAGCGCCCCGGACTGGCCCGCCGCTCGGCCTGAGCGGATCACCGCGAGTCTGCTGGGTACTTCGATCAGGAGCCTGCCGACGTTGGGTCATGATCCCGGCGCTTCCGCTTGGGGTAAGGGGCGTGTTACCGGGCGATTGCGACAAGGTGCGCAACGCGTCGGTCCGCCTGGTCCCGGCGGAGGACCCGAAGCAGGGGACCCTCATGGGCGGCATGCAGGGCGAATAGGTCGTCGCTGCTCTGGCGGCCGTGGGCGGTGAGCCGGATGCGCACCGTACGGTGATCGATGGCGTCCACAATCCGTTCAGTCCGCTCACGCGATCAGGAGGGTGGCCAGCGCCGGGCCGAAGGCGCCGCCGAGCTGGTAGCACAGGGTGAACAGGGCGACTGCGGTGGCCCGGTACCCGGGTGGCACGGCCTTGCCGGCGCGGGCGGCGTACCAGGCCATCGCCGCCGTTGCGGCGAACGCCGCGAACGCGTTGGCCGCCACGATGGCCACCGGCCAGGGTGCGGTCAGGGCCAGGGCGACGGCCACGGCGCCGGTGGTGAGGAGGATCGTCCGGGTGAGGGCGGGGCCGTACCGGGGTGTCCAGCGGGTGAACAGCAGCGAGGCGACGGAGCCGGTGGCCAGCATGATGAGCGTCATCAGCCCGATCCGTTCGGCCGGCCAGTGGTGCTCCAGCATCCGGGGCACGGTGTAGAGCAGGGCGAAGTAGGAAGTGGACAGCGCGCACGCGGCCGCTGAGGCGGTCACGAACGCCTGGGCGCCCACCACTGCCCGGGGGACGAATCCGGCGGTGTTTCTGCGGACGTGCAGGGTCAGGAGCAGGCCCGCGATGGCAGCGGCGGCGAGTGCCGCCAGACCCAGGCGGGGTGTCAGGACGAACGCGCTGATCAACGCCATCACCAGCAGGATGCCGACGATGTCGGTGGAGGTGGCGGTGTCCCGATCGGAGTGGTGTGCGGGGACGTGCCGCAGGACAGCGGGGACGGCCAGCAGCGCGGGCAGAGACAGCAGCAGCGGCGTCCGCCACGAGATCGCCGACAGGATCGAGCCGGCCAGCGGGCCGAGCGCGCCGACCAGGCCGACCCCGGAGGTGATGACGCCGGTCCGGGAGGTCGTCCCGGCCAGGGTGATGGCGATGGTGACCAGGCCACCTCCGCCGGCGGCCTGGGTGGCACGTCCGGCCAGCAGCATCGGCAGCGCCGGCGCGAGCGTCACCAGGAGCGTGCCGAGGAGCACCAGGGCGGCGTTGGCGAGCGTGGCGGCGCGGATGCCGCGGGTGCGCAGCAGCGCGGCGGTGAGTGGGGCGCCCAGCACGCCACCCCAGCCGAAGGCGGTCGCGGCCCAGGTGGCGTCGGTGACCGATACGTCGAGTGCGCGGGCTAGGCCGGGGATGACGGTGGTGGTGCTGTTGGCGCTGAGCGAGGTCGGGGTCGCCAGCAGGGCGAGGGGGAGGACGGAGATCCTTCCCTTGTGCACGGTTTCATGGTTCACACGCTCAACGTACACCTTATAGTTTACGTTCTACACTGATTAGTGTACTTTGATGGTGTTCGCCTGTCGAAGGGGAGAGATGAACGAGCTGAACATTCTGGCCTTGTCTGGCAGTCTGCGGGCGCAATCCCACAACACCGCGCTGCTCCATGCGGCGCGCACGCTGATCCCCGGCGGGCCGGCCATCGACATCGATGATGACCTGGGCCGGTTGCCGCTCTACAACCAGGACCTGGACAGTGGCACGCCGCCCGTCCCGGTCGCCGAGTTCCGAGCCCGCATCGCCGTGGCCGACGCCCTGCTGATCGCCACGCCGGAACACAACGCCTCCGTCCCGGCTGCGCTGAAGAACGCCATTGACTGGGCGAGCACCGCGCCCGAAGGATTGCTGCGCGGCAAACCGGTGGCCATCGTGGGAGCCTCACCCGGGCCGTTCGGCTCGGTACGCGCGCAACTCGCCCTCCGCCAGATCCTGGCCGCGGTGGGGGCCGAGGTCGTGGTCAAACCGGAGGTGACGGTCTTCCACTGCGATACCCGCTTCACCGGCGAACGCCGGCTGAGCGACCCCTACACCGCCGACCTGCTGCGGGAACTGCTCGACGCCCTGTCACGCAAGATCCACCCGTACACTGCAGCAAAGTAGACCCCAGCCGAAGGGACGCCGATGACCCTCCGCCAGCCCGAGCCGTACGGCAGGCCGGACAAGCGGCGGGCGATCACCCAGGCCGCCCGCCGCGTGTTCGGCCGCGACGGCTACACCCGCGCCAGCATGGACGCGATCAGCGCCGAGGCGGGGGTGTCCAAACGGACGGTCTACAACCACTTCACCGACAAGGAGCAGTTGTTCCTGACCGTCGCGCTGGAAGGCGCCGAAGAGGTCACCGCCGCGATCGCACAGATCATGGATCGACACCTGCACAAGATCGTGGATCTGGAGCAGGACCTGATCGACTTCTCTCTCGACCGGGTCGCCGCGGTGACCTCCTTCCCCGACCACTTCGCCCTGGTACGGGCCATCGAGGCGGAGGCCGCCCACATCCCACCACCGATCCTGAAGGCATGGATCGCGGCCGGGCCGCAGACCGGACACCTGCGCCTGGCGCCCTATCTGCGCCGGATCGGCGACCGTGGCCTGCTGGAGATCGACGACGCCGAGAGCGCCGCCGCCCACCTCACTCTGCTGACCGTCACCGACGTCAATCAGCAGACGTTCTACGGCGCCGTCCCACTGCCTCAGGAAGAGATCGCTCAGCTCGTCACCAGAGGTGTGCGGGCCTTCCTCCGCAGCTACGCCCCCACCACCCCATAGCGCACCAGATCAGGGACGCCCTGAGTGGGCCTTGCGCGAGTTGATGTCCTTTCTGTCCTTAGCCTTGGGAAAGGCGGGCTGGCGTTATCAGCTGGGCTGGGGGCGTGGCTGAGCGAACAATCCTGGCTCGGTCTCGATGAGAATGGCCTGGTTGACCAGGCGCTTGAGCTTGGGGCGGATGTTCTCGGTGTTCTTCTTCACGATGGGCAGGTCCAGCGCCTGGCAGAGGTCACGAGCTCGTAGTGGGCGGCCGAGGTCGGCGAAGACGTCCAGAATCTGCCGATAGGCGGGGTGGTCGGGGATCACGGGAGGCGGTGGGGCCGGCTCGGGTCCGGGTTCGTCGGCGAGGGACAGCAGGGTCTTACGGGTGATCCGCAGGTGCTCGATTGCTTCGTGCAGTTCGCCGAGGTGCGCGGTCATGGCGTCGATCTCGGCCTGGGTCTGCTCGAGCTGGCCGGTCAGGGCCTGCTCGCGGGCGTCGATCTTGTTCGACAGCCACGTGCCGGGGTCCGGTTCCTGTGTATCTGGCCTGGTCATGTCGACCGCCACGACGGTGCGGGGGCGCGGGTCAGCCGGCGGGACATCACATCGGTCATCGCCCAGTACACCCGTGATTCGGAGCTGGCCGGCAGGTGTTCATAGTCGCGGACCAGGCGCCGGTGCAGCATCAGGGTGCCGTAGGTCTGCTCGACGATCCATCGTTTCGGCTGGGGGACGAATCCCTGGTCGGCGGGGTTGCGTTCGACGGTCTCCACGTCGATCCGGAGCCCGGCCCCATGGTCGACGACCGTGTTCTTGAACCCCTGATCGACCAGGGCTTTGGTCACCGTGCCGGAGGTCTGGGCTGCGACCTGTTCACGCCGTCAGAGATGCCGGCCAGCTAAACGTCCGCCACCTGGATCAGGGACTTCTACAGCGTCAAACGCTGGCATAGTGTGTAATAACCCCAGAGTTCATTGAGTAGTTCAGCGTGGCCATAGCCGCAGGACCTGGGCTTACCTCCTGGGATCCCTGGTTCTTTCGAGATTGATGAGACTTCAGAGATTCTGAAGGTCTATCGTCCTCGTCGTTCGTCTTGCACAGATGGCGAAGACGAGGAGGCCGGAGTTGGCGCTGGCTGTAGTGAAAGATCTTCGCGTGGTGCGGGCCCCGGCCACCGCCGAGGACCTGGAGGCGCTGGAGACCGACGTGCTGGCCGGGTTCGTGCTGGCCCGGGCGGCGGCGGGGCTGTCGGACGGCACGATCTCCTCAGATGTGGTGCATCTGGAGCAGGTGCGGGCATGGTTCGGGCGGCCACTGTGGGAGATGGAGCCCACCGACGCCGACACGTACTTCGGCAAGGTGATGCGCGGCGCCGCCAGGGGCACTCGCTTGTCGCGAGCGCAGGCGATCAAGACCTACTTCCTGTTTCTCGAGCTCCGCCACAAGATCGAAATTCACCAGATGACCGGCCGCGTCGTCGAGTGCCCGATTGACGAGATGAACCGGCCCCGCGGCCGCCAGGAGGGCCGGCTGCGCATCCCGCCCACCGCCGATCAGGTGGGCCGGTTGTTCGCCGGATGGCGCGAAGAGCTGACCATCTGCCGCAAGTTCGCCCCGGCCGCCCGCAACTACACCGCCGCCAAGCTGATGAGCGAGGTCGGGCTGCGCGTCAACGAGGCCTGCAAGCTGGATCTGCCTGACATCAAGTGGGATCTGGGCCGCTTCGGCAAGCTGCACGTCCGGCACGGCAAGGGCGCCCGCGGCTCCGGACCGCGTGAGCGGATGGTGCCGCTGATCAACAACGCCGCGGCGACGTTGCGGTGGTTCGTTGAGGACGTGTGGGGCCAGTTCGGTGACGACCACACCCGGCCTGGCGTCCCACTGCTGCTCTCGGAGCGCAAGAACATCGACGGCAGCGCCGCCAGGGTCGGAGACGAGACGCTCCGATCGGCGCTCGCGATCGCCGCTGAACGGCATCTGCCGGACTGGCCTGACCCCGTCACCCCTCATGTCCTGCGGCATTTCTGCGCCTCTCAGCTTTATCTCGGCGGGATGGACCTGCTGGCCATCCAGGCCGTCCTCGGCCATGCCTGGATCGCCACGACGATGAAGTACGTCCACGTCCCCGGAGCCCACGTCGAGGACGCCTGGATCGCCGGTCAGCAACGGGCCGCCGCCCGGCTGACGGGATTGCGAGGGAGTTGACGCCATGACCACTCATCCCGCTGTCTTGCCCGACGGCTACTGGGCCCGTCGCGAGCTGGCCTGCGCGCTCACGCTCGGCGCCACCGGGCTGCCGTGCGTCCAGGCCGGAGTCGAGCTGCTCATCGACACCGATATCTGGCTGCACCGGCCCGACTTCGTCGAGCAGTTCATCACCATCGACGCGAGCGTGGCCACGGCGTTGGCGGTCATCGACTGGGAGGCCGCGATCGCCGCCCTGGACGCCGGGCGGTTGCCCTGCAGCGGTGGTGAGCGCGCCGTTTTGCGGATCGCCGCCGGCATGAGCGGCGGCATCCCGCTGGACCTGAGAGACGCGCTCATCAGCCTGGATCGGATCAACCTGGCCTTGACCGCGACCGCGGTCGAGCACGCGGCCGGACTGCCCGCGGCCGGAAGGGAGCACGCATGAAGTGGAACCTGCGCCTGGCCGCAGCCAACCGCGGCATCTGGAAGGCCAGCGACCTGCAGCGCATGCTCGCCGAGCATGGGCTGGTCATCAGCGCCGGGAAAATGTCCGGGCTGTGGTCGGGTGAGCCGGCCAGCATCAAGCTCGACGATCTGGACGTCATCTGCGCCGTGCTGGGCTGCGGAGTCGATGAACTCCTTATCCACGAGCCGGAGAAGGTCCAGCGGGTCGAGCATGACGGGCAGCAGCCCGCGGCGGCCTCGTCCGCAGGCCCGGCGGTGACGCCCAAGCGCAAGGCCGGACGGTCGCTCCCGCCAACGTGATCCAAGCCGGGATGAACCCCAATGCGACCCTCGAACTGCACCGACTGCCTGGCCTGGGGCATGTTGTTCACCTCACGATGCGGAGCCTGCGCTTCGTTCGCCTCCCGGTTCCCGGCCGGTCGCTGCGCCGGATGCTCTCGGCGGCTGCCCGCACGTGAGGGCTATTGCCGGTTGTGCTGGTGTCAGGCTCGTCGTGACGCGGAGATGAGCCAGGCGGCCATCGGGGTCCAGCCGTTCCTGTCTCAGGTTCGCCATCACCAGCTCTTCCTGGCCCACCTGACTCCGCTCTGGGCCCGTGCGCGGAAGAAAAGCAGCCGGATCCGTAATCCGGGGGGACGGATCGGACGCCCGCCTAAGCCGGATCCCGTCCCCGCAGGATGCCCGCCGTCCGCAGGAACGCCGCTGCGGCTGTTCGATCTGCCCCGCGACTACTCGCAGCGTGACCGGTGTGATCGCCTCGATCTGGACGACCCGATTATGGCCTGGGCCCGCTGGACCATCTACCTCCTCGGCGAGGCCCGCGGCTGGAAGCGCGGCGTCCGCGACGACATCGAGTACGGCTTGGCCGTCCTGCTGACCGGCCGGGTTGACGGGGAGCCTGTCCTGCACTCGGAGATGTCCCCTTTCCTGCGCAAGCGGGTGATCGGCGTCGGCCGCACCATTGACGTGCTCACACGCATGGGCCTGTTCCGCGACGACCGTCGGCCCTCGTTCGAGGATTGGCTCGCCGGCAAGCTGGACGGCCTGGCACCCGGAATCGCCGGGATGTCGAGACATGACTGCGGGTCCTGCACGACGGCGGCCCACGCAACAAGGCACGAGCTCCGGCGACCATCTACTCATACATGAGCCGGATCCGCTCCATCCTGCTGACCTGGTCAGACCGCTACAACCACCTGCGCGAGGTGACCCGCGACGACGTCCTGGCCGCGCTCGACCAGCTCCACGGCAGCCAGCGCCACCACGCCCTGATCGCGTTGCGGTCGCTGTTCTCCCGTGCCAAGAAGAACGGCACAATCTTCCGCGACCCCACCCGCCGCCTCAGAGTCGGCCAGCACCCCTACGGCGTTCTGCAACCGCTGCTCGCCGATGACATCGATCGATCCGTCCAGTCCGCCACCACTCCGGCGGCCCGGGTCATGGTCGCGCTTGCCGGAGTCCACGCCGCCCGCGCGGCCGACATGCTCGCGCTGCGCCTGGACGACGTCGACCTCGGCAACCGCCGCATCGTCATCGCCGGGCGGGCCCGCCCACTCGACGACCTCACGCACCGGCTACTCCTGGACTGGCTCCGCCATCGCGCCGCCCGCTGGCCCAACACCGCCAACCCACACCTGCTCATCAACCACATCACCGCCACGACCACGGCACCAGCCAGCGGCCAGGGCGCCTCGCTGATCCTGCACAAACAGGCCGCCACCCTGGAACGCCTGCGCATCGATCGAATCCTCGAAGAAGCCCTCGCCTGCGGCGGCGACCCGCTGCATCTCGCCTCGGTTTTCGGCCTCGACACCAAGACCGCCATCCGCTACGCCGACTCCGCCCGGCAACTCCTGACCGCATCAGCCGAGGAACAAGACCCCGCCAGTTCCAGCGAACCCAAGGGTCGAAACCATCCATAGAACGTGAAGACCCATGGGTTCATCCTGAAGATCCTTCAGTTCGCGCGAACTCTGGGATTTCTGCGGGTCCAGTCGAGATACGGGTAATACCGGCCTTGGGTGGATCTTGAAGACGCCGGCCTGTGCAGCGTTACGGATTCGGGTGTGACCAAGGGGCGGATGGCTTCGTCTGTGGTGGTGTGAAGACGACATCCCGTTCGCGGAGGACGCCATCGGCAGCCGTATCGAGCAGCTCTATCGCGAGCACTGGCATCTGGTCTGCGGATATCTCATGCGCCGGACCCGTGACCCGCATCTCGCCGAAGATCTTGCTCAGGAGACGTTCGTCAAGGCCACCCGTGCGATGCTCGGCTGGCGCGGCGAGTCCCCGGCCGCGTGGCTGCTCGCCATTGCCCGCAATGTCTTGCTTGATCATGCCCGGCGCAGCCGGATCTCCCTCCCGCTGCCCTCTCCCGACGCTCTGGGCATCCCCGAGTTCACCCCGGACGCCATCGCGGTCCGCGACGTGCTGGACCGCATGCCGGAGCGGCAGCGACAGCTGCTCACGCTCGTCTACTTCGACGGGTTCTCCCTGGCGGAGGTGGCCGCAATGACCAGCCGCTCCGTCTCGTCGGTCAAAACCGCCCTGTGGCGCGCCCGCGCAGCCTTCGCCGAAAGCTATGGAGAACACCGATGACCGAGCAGGAAGACATCCCCCCGATCCCGAACTTCGACCCAGGCAAGACGAGACGAGCCGTACGGCGGGGTGTGCTGCGCACTGCCCTCACCGCCACCGTGATATCGCTCGTCGGCGTGCTGCTGCTCGACCTGGGAGCCCAGTGGATCCAGCGGCGGGGCGACCGGGACGACCGCATGATGGACGTGCTCGGCACGGCCCTACAGGTCGCCAACCCCGGCTACAGGATCGACGCCATGAGATGCTGCGACACCACCGCGTTCTCACTCTCCTTCACCGTGCGGCTCACCCCGCTCCGGGCCGGGGGGTACTCCTCGTCGAACCAGTTCTCCGGCGGCGCCATCTTCACCGTCAGTCAGAACCAGTTCGGGCGAGTTGAATGGCCGCCTCCGGGTTTCATCTGGGAGACACCCCTGTTCACGGCGCTCGACTCGGTCGGCACGGATGCCCCGCCGAGCAAGGCGGATACCAAGAGGATCCTGGACCGGCTGCCCGAGTCGATGTACGCCCTGGCGGTGGTCGATTTCGCCAAGCCGTTGGGGGAAAGCGAGTTCTCGGCATTCGTCCAGCGGCACACAGCTGTTCCCCCGGAGAGGGCGATCTACGACGGGCGGATCGGCGGTACCCCGATCAGCTGGCGCTTGGACACCTCACTGCCCGACGCGCCGCAAGGCGACGCCCCGGAACTCGCCCCCGGCGAACTGCCCCGGAACGGGCTGGCCGGGTTCCGTCGCTGGGTCGCAGGCCTGCGCGACCATGACGCGGTCAACCTGGACAAGTTCGGACTCGGTCTGAAGCTGCTGCGAAAGTCGGCCGCTGACGGCATGGCGTACGCCTACGTCACCCAGCACGCCCGCGTCGGCGACCTCCGCGCCCTGATCGATGACCCCCAGGTCCGCGCGATCAGAGTGGCCGACGTCGCCTACGATCTCACCGGTCTGAACTGATCCCAGGCGCCTGGAGCGCCTGGGCGCGCAGCCGGCCTTCTCTCGGTGAGGCAGAACGACGGGCCCGCTGACGTACGGCCAGAAGCTGTCCTCGATCAAGTTGCTGGGAATCCCGGAAGTGGAGTCCGGCCCTCCCCGAGGGCGTGAACTGCGCAATCTTGGAAGTGGCCTCCAGGAGGAACTTCCGAGATTGGCTCGTCTCGGAAGTCGGGCGGATTCTCAGCCGTACGTGCGAGCTGCCGTCTGCTCAGGCTAGCGTCTTCAAGATCCGCCCATGGACGGTATTACCCGGATCTCGGCCGGACCCGTTGTGCATCCCACGAACCGAGAACGCTTCAGCCCTGGGCCTCCCAGCCGTCCGCCCTCCCATGCCGGCGGTCTACCCTGACGGCTGGGCCATCGCCGACGCCGCGCACGAGCCGCGCCTTCCACCGGCCGAGGTCGAAACCCTGCTCGAGGTCCTCAATCATGACCTGGCAGGGCAACCCCGCCACTGCCTCGCCCCGGTCGGGATCGCCGAAAATCTATGACGCTACGATGCCGCGCTCGTCACCGCCCGCGACCGCCTTGCCCGCTTGACCGACCGCGTGACCACACAGGGCGGGAACTACTCCACTGACCGGGTACGACTGTCCGCCGAGCAGCTCACGCTTCCTGCGACGCCCGTCAAGCGCTTGCCGGAGGGCGTCCTCCTTCCGCCCGAGACACAGGCGCGCTCGGGGGAGCAAGGACTACAAGGGCAACGAGGCTCCGGCTACGAACGTGCAGGTGAGCCCCCGCGGGAGCCGTTCGGACTCAGCACGCTGCAGTAGTCGGGCTACCCCCGCCGAATCCACATCCCGGGCGCCCTGCCAGGGCAGGGGCCTTACAGTCTGCCGGCCACCCGCTGCGCCACGGAGGCGATGCGCCCGCAGCGCTCGCGCGGATCGAAGCGCGGAACATCATCGGGCTGAGTCATCCACAGCGTCACCAGGAATCGCCCCTTCCGGAACACCAGCGCGCCGGCCGATCGGGCATAGGGCCGGGTCACGCAGTACGACTCCTCGCCCGCAGGACGGGTCAGCGGCTGCCCGCCGTCGAGCGGCCTGGTGAACTCGATGGAGTGCGCGGGCGCGGCATCGGCCATGTAGCTGATGACCTCTACCTGTAGTTTGTATCGGTCGGTGAGGTAGTTGTCCCCCGTGCTCCGCTCGCACCGGGTGTAGACGTAGGCGTACTCGTTCTGGTCGGGGATGCCCGTGCCGATGCTGAAGTTCGTCCTGCCGGCCGCGCTGCCGAACTCCTCCCCGACGAACGGCGCGGCCGGCCGGTGGAACAGCGTCTGGAAGTCCTTGGCATCGATGAGGGCGCACGCGGGCGCCGGCTTCGCGGTGATCAGAGGGCTGTCATAGGCGATGGAAGGGATGCCCACCGGATCCGCCGAGCGCTCCACCAGGTTGCCGGCGATCCTCTCCAGCAGCGCCCGCTTGAGCTTCTCCTGCTGGGGGCCGCGCTGTAGCGACAACTCCACTTGCACGACCGTGTTCTTCAGCCGCAGGACGTAGTGCAGGTAGTCGATGGTCTCGTTGACTCGGCTCGAGCTGCGCTTGCGCTCTCGCACCGTCACGTCGCCGATCGTCGGCCTCGTGCTGTAGCGATCGAAGGAATAGTCCATGGCGCGGGAACTGGTGTAGCTCTCCTGAAAAACCGCGATCTCCACCGGGGACTTCGGCCACAGCACGTACTTGCAGCTGTTCGGCGCGTCGGTCGGGACGAACAGCCCGCCCTTCTCGATCGGACCATCGCCCTGCCCGTCGAAGTAGGAGCGCCGGTACGATCCGATCAGGGGATTGGGGTGCAGAAGCAGCCCGAGCTTGTTCAGATCGGCGAACGTCAGCAGAGTGCAGGCTGAGATGACCGGTGAGCCGGCGTACCGGCGCGGCGAGCGGCCGGGTTTCGCCACCAGCGGCCCGGGATCGGCGATCCCCTCCGCCTCCTCCCCTTTCAGCTCGTCGTAGCCGTCACGCTCGACCGTCTTCAGCTTGGCGCCACCCTCGGCGATGTCCCGCCCGGGCTCCGGCGAGGCTGTGCGGTCTCCCCGTGCGGTCGGACGGACATCGCCTCGCAGCTTGGACAACGCCACGAAGCCGACGGCGATCACCACGGCGGCTATCAGCAGCCCTGAGACGCCCAGCAGCGCCGCCGTACACCCCGAATTCCTGCGCCGCCGCGGGGGCGGTGGCCCTCCAGACGCATACGGCGGGCCAAACGGGTAGGGCGGTTGCGGCTGCTGCGCATTACCGTATACGCCCTGCGGCCCGCTCCTGGCATGGCGCGGTTGGCCCTGCGGCTGCCACGCACCGGGCCCGGCCTGGTAGGGCGGCTGTGCCACGATGCCTCCGATCGCTGATCGCCACTAGCTCGGTCCACCGGCCTCCGCATAGGAGCCCGGCAAGGGGGGAGCGTAGCTCCCGAATCGCGACCGGCCGTAACACTTCCGGCTTTGATGAAGCTTTGAGGCCATGCTTTGTAGAGGACGAACGAATAGCGCGCTTTTCACACCTCACACCCGTCCGCCTAGGACACCGGAAACACCCTCGCGGCCCGGTCCGGCGCGACCCTCCGGGACCTCATGACCCGTATGAGCCGCGCGTCCACCCGAGCCGCGCTGATCTACCAGCACACCGCGATGGAGCGCCTGCCTTTTCGTAGGTGGAGCGAGTGACGGGAATCGAACCCGCGCTGTCAGCTTGGGAACTGCATCGATTCCGCCTGTTGGAGCGCTGAGCTCGCCGGCGAGCCGGTCCTGAGTGACCATGGCTGGCCCCTCCTCGCCCTCTTAATGGCCCGCTAATGGCCTGGCGATCATTTGCGATCTGTGTTTCTCGCGTGACGCCAGATACCCGGAGCAGGCCGCGGTCCTCTCGACGCTGACAAGGTGGTCGCGACGCTGAGGGAGGATGCGAGGTAGGATAGAGGGCATGAGCGAGCCTACTGGCAAGTATTCGATCACCATGCCGCGTGACATCGCCGAGGCCGCCCGGTCCCGGAGCGGCCCTTCCGGCCTGTCCGCCTACGTTGCCGCAGCTGTCGCCCGCCAGATCGAGCGCGACAATCTCAACGAACTCATCCAGGTCGCCGAGGCCGAGCACGGCCCCATCACCGACGAGGAAGTCCAGGCACTGCGCGACCAACTCCACCAGGCCCGGAGGGAACAGGCCAATGGTGGGGCGGCCGCGTGACCCGTTCTCCCGCTGCTCCCGGCGGCACACTTGTCCTCGACAGTGAGGGCCTGGCCAAGGCCGTCCTGCGCGACCGTACGGTCACCGCATGGCTAGCTCTCGCCCGTGCCGACGACCTTCGCGTCATCACCTCTGCCGCCACCCTCGTCGAGGTGGTCCACCCCCGCGCCAACCGGCCGGCCCTGGAGTGGACGCTGTCCCGCCTTGTCATCGAGCCGGTCACCGAACCGATCGCCCGCCACGCCGCCACGCTCTTGTCAGACGCCGGCCTGCACGGGCACAAGTACGCCATCGATGCCATGCTCAGCGCCACCGCCCTCGCCGCTCCCGGTCCCGTCACGGTCCTCACGTCCGACCCCGAGGACCTCACCGCCCTGTGCGGCGCACGCGTTACTGCCATCAAAGTCTGAGCCGTGCTCCTGGCCTGCTGGTTCCAACAAGGTGATCACCCGGATCAACGACAGGCAAGGCTCAGGAACCCTGGACAACAACAAAACCCAGGCACCGAATCCATTGGCTACCTGGGCTCCTCACTCGGAGCGGGTGACGGGAATCGAACCCGCGCTGTCAGCTTGGGGACTGCAAGGATCATCGGACGTGAGGGCTCTGAGCTGGGCGCGAGTCCGGTCATGAGTGACCGTGATTGACCCCTTGTTACCCTGCCTAATCGCACGCTAATTGCACGGCGATCAGCTCACCACCTGGTGTTTCTCGCGCCCCCGCGCACCCCTGCCCGCCTGATCATCCTGTCTGCCGTGGCCCTGGCCCGCTCGGCTTGTCCTGGGTCGATGGCAGACGGCGTGATCAGGCTTTTGCCTCGGCCACCTTCGTCCCCGCACCCTGCACGGCGATCATCCCGGAGCCGAGGCCCCCGCCTGAGCCATGCTTTTAATCCGATTGACAGGCCGGATCCCGGGCGGAAAATCTGGCGAAGTGTTGATACGTCGTGAATCTCCAGCGGATATCCCATACATCCGCGACCTACACGCCGCCGCCTTCGCCCGCGGGGCGGACTCGCCCGGACACGCGGAAGCCCGACTGGTCGACGCGCTGCGCGCGTGCGAGGGGTGGATCCCTGAACTCTCCCTGGTGGCGACGGATACCAGCGGGACGATCTCCGGGCACGTCGTCTGCAGCAGGGCGTCGGCCGGCTCGTATCCGGTGCTCGGCCTCGGGCCGCTCGGAGTACTCCCGGCCTTCCAACGGCGCGGCGTCGGCCACGCCCTCATGCACGCCGTCCTTGGAGCCGCCGAAGCCCTCGGCGAACCGCTGGTCGTGCTCCTCGGACACCGCGACTACTACCCGCGCTTCGGTTTCCGCCCCGCCGAGGAGTATGGAATCATCCCGCCGGACGCTTCATGGGGACCACACTTCCAGGTCCGTACCCTCACGAACTACATGCCCGAGATGCGCGGCGAGTTCGTCTACGCCAAGCCCTTCCAGGACTTGTGAGCCGCCGACCACCCAGCCCTCGCCGTCCTCGAAGCCCAAGGCCTCAACCCGTGCGACCTGCGTTAGTCAGATGAGCGGCGGCGCATCCCTGGTTGGCGGGTGAGGTTTGGTGCGGCGGGCGGCCCGTGTTCCCGCCGCCGTTCGGGACCGGCCCCCAGGCCGCACGCCCGGACGGCGGGTGGGCGTGCGGGCCGTGCGGCGGCGCGGAGCGCCGTCACCTTGACGCTGAACAAGCACATCACGCCCTACCTCGGCAGTGTCCAGCTCGGGAAGCTCTCTACCGCCATGGTCCGGAGGTGGCGGGCCGACCTGCTTCGGCAAGGGCGTGTCACCGACCATGCTGGCAAAGGCGTACCGGCTGCTACGGGCCGTGCTCATGACAGCGGCGGAGGACGACGGGATCATTCCTCGCAACCCGTGCCGGATCCGCGGGGCAGACGCCGAGCACGCCGAGGAACGTCCAGTGCTGACCGTGCCTCAGGTCTTCAGGCTGGCTGACAGCCTCGGCCGTCGTCCTTTCGGCAACGTGCGCAAGGTCAAGGACGGGTCTACCGACTCAGGTTCCAGCGTCATGGGGAGATGCGGACGCATCCCGAGATCTTCCTGACGAGGGCGGAAGCTGAGCGGGCGCTGTGGGAGATGGCCCGTGACGGTAGGGCGGATTCCGATCAAGATCGCCGGTTGCGTGCCATGGTCCTGCTGGCCACTTTCGCGAGTCTCCGGTGGGGAGAGGTCAGCGCGCTGCGTCGGATGGACGTGGATCTCGTCGCCAAGACGGTACGCGTACGCGTCGCCTTCGTGGAGCGCTCAACGGGTGGGCTCCTTGGGCCTCCCAAGTCCAAGGCTGGCCGGCGGACCGTGGGCATCCCCGAGAGCATCATCCCCATCCTCAAGGAGGACTTGGACGCGTACGTTCAGGGCGAGCCGGGGGCGCTGATGTTCCCGGCCGCGAAGGGCGGGCCGATGCGGCGTAGCGGATTCAACACCCGTACGCGCTGGGTGGAGATGGTCAAGGACATGGGTCTGCCCGGCCTGCACTTCCATGATCTGCGTCACGCGGGGAACATGCTGGCCGCGATGTCGGGAGCTGGCCTGAAGGACCTGATGGCCCGGATGGGATACGACAACGTCAGGGCGGCCATGATCTACCAGCATGCGGTGAGGGGCGCTGACCAGGTGATCACAGACGCCATCGATCAGCAGCTCAAGAAGCACGACGAGGGCGACGATGACGGCTCGGCGGGTGAACTGGCTCCCGTGGGCTAATTGCACGCTAGTTGCACGGAAGATCGAAGAGAGTCCCAGAAACGATCGAAGCCAGGTTCGGGAATACATCCCTGGCCTGGCTTTTCAGTCTGAGAGCGGGTGACGGGAATCGAACCCGCGCTGTCACCTTGGGAAATCTTTCGAGATCAAGACCTCTGAGCAGGGGAAACGCTGACTTGGGCATCTGCGGGTGGAGTGACCGTGACTCCCCGCTGATCGCTCTGCGAACGGGCATGCAACGGGCACGAACCTATGGCCATTCGATGCGAACAAGATAGACCTCGCGCTGCCGGTCCAGGACCACATAGGTGGCGAGACCACGTTCTCCGAACGCGTGCGTAAGCATGTTCGCCCTGGGGTTCTTGGAGTTGTACGGGTCTCCACTCCAAGGAGCGGTCTCCAGCAGTGCGAACAGACCCGCGAGCGGATGCAGTGCATGATCGGGTAGCGCGGCGATCTGTTCCTCGGCTACCGGATCGATGATGAGCTTGAACACCTAGACATCGATCCCACGAGCAGCAAGGATCTCCCGCCACGGCCTCCCGTGAGGAACGGGTTCGCCGGCAAGAGCCTGCTGGGCGCGGACGTGCATCTGACGGCGCCCCTCGGGGTCCTTCGCGGTGTCAGACGCGGAGATCCACCAGCGGTGCACGAAAGCGTTCAACGCCCCAAGATCCAGGCTCACCCTGACCTCGTCGAGCACGGCCTTGAGCCCGGCGTCGAAAGCTTCGCGATCTTCCGGGACGACCAGCGCGGCACGGATGGCCCGCAGGTTCTTCTCAGGCAGAGGCGCGCCGACGGAGATGAAGTCCTGCGGTTGTGCGGTCATGCCCGCTCCCTTCCTTGTCCTCTAGAGACTACAGAGGAGGGGCGACATCCTTCACGCACACACGTGAGATGGTCCTGCGACAGTATGAGAGTGGAACGGGTGACGGGAATCGAACCCGCGCTGTCAGCTCGGGAACTCTTTTGCGATCATGGCTTCTGATTAGGGGAAACGCTGACCTGGGCGTATGTCGGTCGAGTGACCGTGAGTTCCCACGGCTCCCCGTTGATCGCCGTCCGAACGGGCACGCAGTGGGCACGGCCTGGCGGCCCGTACGCACTCCGCTCGGGCATCTTCCTCAGCCACCTACGGCCCGCCAGAGAGTGCCTCGTGATCATAAAGAGTTGGACAGCACCTCTGTGCGGACAAGAAGATCTCGGCATGGGAGCCGACATCCATGGATTCATCGAGTGCCGCACATGGACTCCCGGACTCGATGTCGGTGAGACCGCTTGGTGCGCTGCTATCTCGCTGAAGATGTTGGTTGGCAGAGACTACGAAGCCTTCGATTGTCTCTTCGGGGTTCGCAGTTCAGGTCACTGGCGACCGGTAGCGGCCGATCGCGGGCTCCCCCAGGATGCGTCGGAGACCACCAAAGCGGGTTTGGCGGAATGGGGGGAGGCTGCCTTCGGTGTCACGTGGTTGAACTGGGATGAGGTCACAGCGATCGACTGGGATGAACCCGCGCTTCACCCGACCAACGTAGCCCAGTATCGGCAGCTTCCCGATCAGCGCCTAGAACTCGTGCACCGCTCGGTATGGAGCCGTAGGTTCGCTCGGGCAAGTGGCGTGGATACCCTGACGGTCGACCCTCATCAGGTTGCAGTGCTGTGGGATGAAGGCACCGAGTGGAAGGACAGAGACACCGTCTTCCGTGTTGAGCGTGCCACGCGCCGCCGTGCCGTACCGCCTGGATCCGCGGGGCCGGCGATGAGCACGTCGAAGAGCGACCAGTGCTTTCGGTGGGGCAGGTCTTCGGGCTGGCGGACAAAGGGGGGGCGCCGCCCTGTGGGCAGCATCCGAGGACTCAAGAGAGGCGAAGGGCATCGCGTCCGATTCCAGCGGCACGGCGAGATGCGTACGTATCCGGAGGTCTTCGCGACCAGAGCAGAAGCAGAGCGGGCGCTGTGGCGGATGATCGATACCGGCCAGGCCGACTGCAAGCACGATCGCCGCTATCGGGCCTTCGTGCTCCTGGCCAGGTTCGCGAGCCTGAGGTGGGGCGAGATCACCGCGCTGACCCGATCCGATCTCGACCTCGACGCGGGTACGGTCGGCGTGCGCCTGGCTTACGTTAACGCT
>NZ_JBIEIS010000061.1:12133-68087 GCF_043496855.1 Nonomuraea sp. JJY05 | reverse complement strand
ATGATCGGCACCTGCCGAACCCACCAAGGACGAATTCATGATCAAAGTAGGCATCATCATCGGCAGCACCCGCCCGGGACGCAACGGCGAGGCCGTGGCCCACTGGATTCACGACCTGGCGACCGGACGGAACGACGCCTCGTTCGAGATCGTCGACCTCAAGGACTTCCACCTGCCGCACCTGGACGAGGCTCTGCCACCGGCGATGGGCCACTACGCCAACGCGCACACCAGGGCCTGGGCCGACAAGATCGCGTCCTTCGACGCGTACGTGTTCGTCACCCCCGAGTACAACCACTCGACGTCAGGCGTACTGAAGAACGCCATCGACTACCTGTACGCGGAATGGAACAACAAAGCCGCCGCCTTCGTCAGCTATGGCACTGCGGGAGGTGTCCGAGCCGTGGAACACCTGCGCCTGATCATGGGCGAACTGCACGTCGCCGACGTACGCACCCAGGTCGCGCTGTCCCTGGCCACGGACTTCGAGAACTTCCAAGTCCTCACCCCGGCGGCCCACCACGCCGATGCGGTCACCGCGATGCTGGACGAGCTCCTCGCCTGGGGCGGCGCCTTGAAGACACTGCGTGACACGTGGCAGGCGGAAGGCACGGCGGGGGCCGCGTAGGAACCGCGGCCCCTCCGATCCCAGCAGCGTCTGAACGAATATCGGCACCTGTTCAGCCGGCACCTCATCGACCGGGAAGAGACCGGCCAGGGCATCCGCTTCCGGCTTCGCGTCGAGCTCGGCGTGGTGGCCTCGATACACCGGGATGTCAGTCCCAGGCCAGGCGCTGCTCCAGCAGCGCCTGCTGGGCCGGGTTGGCGGTCAGCTCCAGCGCCCGCTCATCGGCCCGCCGCGCCTGCTCACGGCGGTTCAGGTCCCGAAGTAGTTCGGCCCGGGTGGCGTGGAAGAGCGGGTAGCGCTGCAGCACCTCACCGAGATCTTCGAGTTCGGCCAGCGCCGCCTCGGCGCCTTGGACGTGCCGGAGCGCGATGGCCCGGTGCAGCC
Source organism: Nonomuraea sp. JJY05 (assembly GCF_043496855.1). Taxonomy (NCBI): domain Bacteria; kingdom Bacillati; phylum Actinomycetota; class Actinomycetes; order Streptosporangiales; family Streptosporangiaceae; genus Nonomuraea; species Nonomuraea sp. JJY05. The sequence continues at coordinate 67,075 of NZ_JBIEIS010000061.1, read as the reverse complement.
GCGTGACGGGCGAGGGCGCCAGGTGCAGCAGCATGTCGTACAGCACCAGGATCTGCGCCCAGTCGGTGGCGGCGAAGGTCTCGGCCTCGGCATGGCAGGCCACGATCGCCGCCTGCAACTGGTACGGCCCCGGCCGGCGGTGGGCGCGAACGGCCCGGGTCAGCAGCGCCGTGGCCTGCTCGATGGCCTGCCGGTCCCACAGCCCGCGGTCCTGGTCGGCCAGCAGCACCAGCCGCCCGCCGTCGTCGAACCGGGCCGCGCCACGGGCCCGGTGCAGCCGGATCAGCGCGAGCAACCCAGCCGCTTCCGGTTCCTTCGGCAGCAGGTTCGCCAGCAGCGCGGCCAGCCACTCGGCATCGTCGACCAGGTCGCGCGTCTGGGCCCGCTCCCCCGTGCTCGACAGGTAGCCCTCGTTGAACAGCAGGTAGATGACCGCCAGCACCTCGTTGACGCGCTGCGGCAACTCCTCCTGCGGCGGGATGCGGTACGGGATCCCGGCCTCGCCGATCTTCCGTTTGGCGCGCGTGATGCGCTGCGCCACCGTGGCCTCGGGCACCAGGAACGCGGCGGCGATCTGCGCGGCCGACAGCCCGCACACCACGCGCAGCGTGAGCGCGATCTGCGCGGCGCGCGACAGCGCCGGATGGCAGCAGGTGAAGATCAGCCGGAGCCGGTCGTCACGCGGAGCGGGGGCCGGCCGGGTGAGCCGGGCGAGCTTGGCCCGGTAGTTCGACTCCCGGCGCAGCACGTCCAGGCCGCGCCGCCAGGCCACGGTGAACAGCCAGGCGTCCGGGCGCTCGGGGATCCCCTCGACCGGCCAGCGGCGCAGCGCGACCTCCACCGCGTCCTGTACCAGGTCTTCGGCGGCGGAGAAGTCTCCCAGCAGCGACACCAGGGACGCGGCCAGGCGGCCCGCGTGCTCACGCACCACGCGGGCCAGCACCTCCTGGCTCACCTGCCCGTGCACCGGCTCGTTCATGAGGCGGGGCGGATCTCCACGATCGGGCAGGCCGGCCAGGAGCGAGCGATCCTCAGCGCCTCGTCCAGATCGGCCACCTCCAGTTCGGCGAACCCGCTCACCACCTCCTTGCCCTCGACGAACGGACCGTCGGTGGCGATCGGCTCCCCCTGGCCCAGGCGGACCGTGGTGGCGGTATGCACCGGCGCCAGATGCGTGTGGTGGGTGATCTTGTCGCCGTGGTCGGCGAACCACTGCGTCACGGCCGCGTAGGCGGTCTCGCGTTCCAGCTCGCCCATCGCCTCCAGTTGCTGGGCGAACTCCTCGGTCTCGATGAACATCAGCACGTACTTCACGGTCGCTGTCTGCCTTTCGTCTCAGCTTGCCGGGAAGGTGGCGTACAGGTCGACGCCGTTGCCGTCCGGGTCGGCCACGGTCGCGTAGCGCATCCCCCAGAACGCGTCGAACGGCTCGGCGATCCCTCGGTGGCCCGCTTTGACGAGTTCGGCGTACTTGGCGTCCACCCCGGCCGGGGCATCGAACTCGAAACACAGCAGGGTGCGCGGCCCGCCGGACGGGGCGCTCCAGCCGGGCAGGAACGGCGTGCGGAAGCCTTCGGTGTCCAGCATGACGTGCAGCCCGTTGGGCAGGTCACAGCCGGCGTGCTCGGGCGAGTGTTCGTCGACCTTGAACTCCAGGCCGAGGTGGGCATAGAAGGCGATCGAGGCGTCCATGTCGGACACCACGATGTCGATGGTGTTCAGGGTGGGATTCATGATGCGCTCCTTCGGGCTCGGTCGATGAGGTTCCCAGGCCGTCCGTGAGGCCCCACCGGGCTCACCTCACATCACGTGGCCGCGAGCCGGACACTGCGACATGCCCGCTGACGGCCTGGCCCTCACCTCACAGACGATCGGCCCAGACCTCGATACGACAGGGGCGCCGAAAACTTTCTCCACGCCGGGCGCAGCCTGATCACCGGAGGCGGCCGATACCCGGCGCAAAGCGCCCGACGCGGGCGGCGTAGGCCCGATAGGCGGCTCCGTGCACGCGCTGCAGGTACGGTTCTTCGACGGCTCGGACCTGCAGCTCGATGGACACCACGGCCAGCACCAGCGCGGCCAGGGAGACCGGATTGGGGACCATGGCGGCCAGCCCTGCCGCAGTGGCGATCATGGCGGAGAAGATGGGGTTGCGTGCGAGGGCGAAGGCGCCGCTGGTGACCAGGGCGGTCGTCTCACTCTCCTCGACGCCGATGCGCCAGGAGGTGCCCATCGAGGTCTGCGCGGCCAGCGTGGCCACCACCCCGAGCAGGGCCAGCACCGTACCGGCGGCCTGCACGAGCGGGTGGTCTGTGCCGGGCAGCGGCGGCAGCCCGGCCAGGGCGGCGACCGGACCGGCCGCGCCGACGACCAGGGCGGCGACGAACAGGATCCGCGCCCACCATTGGAGGCTGCCGCGGGCGAGCCCGGCGCCGCGGAAGCCGGCATCACCGGTGCGGCGCCACTGCACCCAGCTGCGCAGCCCGAAGGCCGGCAGCGCCCACACGAGATAGATGATCAACGCGGTGAGTGCCATGTCAATCTCCAGCCGATGAGCAGCAGGAACAGCCTGGAGCGCAGGTCGCGCATCCATCGCCCTGCTCCTCGGCGCCGGCACCGGCCGCAGCAGCAGTGGTGGTGGCCGGGACGGCGCAGCAGGCGTCCCCGCGCCAGGCCTCACGGCCTTCCTTGACTGCGACGGCGGCGATGACCAGCGCGGCGATCGGATCGGCCCAGGACCAGCCGAAGAGGCTGTTGAGTGCCAGGCCCACGAGCAGCACCGCGGACAGGTAGGTGCACAGCAGGGTCTGCTTGGAGTCGGCCACCGCCGAGGCGGAGCCGAGCTCGCGACCGGCGCGACGCTGCGCGTACGACAGGAACGGCATGACCAGCAGCGACAGCGCGGCCAGGATCAGGCCGGGGGTGGAGTGTTCGGCCTCGCCGGCGCCGAACAGGGCGAGGACGGCGTCGAAGGTGACGTAGGCGGCCAGGGCGAAGAACGAGATCGCGATGACCCGCAGCGCGGCCCGTTCCCGCCTCTCGTGGTCGGTGGCGGAGAACTGCCAGGCCACCGCGGCGGCCGAGGCGACCTCCACCACAGAGTCGAGGCCGAACCCGATCAGCGCCGCGGAGGAGGCGACGCTGCCGGCGGTGATGGCCACCGCCGCCTCGATCACGTTGTAGGTGATGGTGGCCGCGACCAGCAGCCGGATGCGGCGCTGCAGTAATGCCCGCCGGTCCGGGGCGGGCAGATCCAGCGTGGTCACGACACGCCCTCTCCTTCGGTCTCGCCTGCTCGCTCGGCCAGGCGGGCGAGATCGTGGTCGATCTCGGCCTGCAAAGCGCCGTTCGCGCCGGCCGGGCCCTCCTGGGCGCCGGGCTGAATGCCAGGCTGGGCACCGTGCTGGGTGCCGTGGACCGGGCACAGCGTCACGGCGTGGCCGGTGGCGGCCAGCAGCTGCTCGGCCGAAGCGAGCAGGTCCATCAGCTCGGGCCGGGTGAGGGAGTAGAACGACTGGCGGCCTTCGGCGCGGTAGTCGATCAGGCCGCAGTCGCGCAAGCAGGCCAGATGCTTGGACACGGTGGACTGGGCCAGCCCGAGCTGGCTGGTCAGGTCCACCACGCGGGCCTCGCCACGCGCAAGCCGGGCCACGATCCGCAGCCGTGTCTCATCGGCCAGGGAGTGGAACAGCGCGGCCGCCGGGGAGATGCCGGCCGCGATGTCGGCGCTGACACACCGGCCACCGTCAGAATCAATCGCCATATGGCGATGATAGCCCGTTCTGCCTATGTATTAGCAAGAGGGTGCGCTACGCTCCGCGTTCATGATCCGGACGCTGCCCGGTGTGATCGCCCCGCCCTTGGGCAAACCCGCGCTCGAGAGCGGCGCCGAGCCGCGCCGACGGGCCCGCCAGATCGCCACCGCCCCTGCCGCGACTGCAGGCCGAGCGGGCCGCCTGCCGCTGGCCGCCCGGTCGATGGCTGCCGCCGTCTGCATCGACGGTCGGCGACGGGCCCGAATGGGACGACGACTGAACGCGGCTGTGAGGTCAGGACGCGCCGGTGAATGAACTTGAGGGTGTCATCGGCCACCCCGTCAGGGAGACTCAGGTTCCCGGGAACTGCTTGATTTCCGCCTCCAGCATCTTCGCCACGATCTGCAGCGGATGGGCGAGGCCGGCCGGGCCCGGATGGAGGGTCTGCTCGTCGTCGGGCCGGATGGGAAATCGACGTTCAACCGGCTCAAGAAGTCCGCCCAGCGGGCCACCTGGTCGCGGCTGCGGGATCAGGTGGCGTGGCTGGATCAGTTGGACGGCATCGCGCCGTCGAAGATCACCGACTTCGCGGGGGCCGACGCTCAGGACGCCGGCACCTTGTCGCGCTACAACCCGGTCAAGCAGGTGGCGTTGCGGTCAGTGACCAATTGTCCCAATGCGAACCAGACCCCTGCGGCCACCTACCGGCCGCGAACGCCGTCCTCATCCTTGAGCCAGTCCGGCGTCGGACTGGCTCAGGTTTGGGTGGTGGGCGGCACTTCCTCGGTCAAGAGCGAAAGAACCCTGTGAGCACGGGGGCGAGGACCTTGGCGTTGACTATGTGCTCGCGCACGTCGAGAGTCCGGCGCTCGGCGTGGGGTAGGCACGCGGCGATCGCGTCGGCGGCCTGGCCGAAGAAACCGCCCGGAAGACCTGCCATATGCGGGTCGACGCCCGCTCCGGTGGTCACCAGTACCGGCTGATCGATCGTGGAGAGTCGCGCGGCGGGTGGAGGCCCCTCTCCCAGGCAGGCGGCATCGTAGGCCAGCGTGTGCGCGAGGTTCAGCAGCGGCGGCCACATCGGCGAGCCTTCCGCCCCGGCGATGTCCTGCTCAGACGCGCCGGCCAGCCGCATGAACAGCTTCAGCGCCTCGCCATGCTTTTCATCGGCGAGCGCGACGCGCAGCTGCCTGACGTACGCCTGCCAGGTCTGGACGGCGGTGTCGCCGATGGCATAGGGCACGTCGAACACGGCGATCTTGCCGATGGGCAGTCCGGCCGCCGCCGCCTCCAGCGCGAGCGCACCACCAGAGGAGGCGCCGAACAGATGGGCCGGCCCGCCAATCGCGTCGATCAACGCTGCTAGATCCTCGATCTCACGTTCCAGCGCGTACGGCTGCACGTCGCTACTTCCGGCGCGGCCACGGCGAGCGTAGTTGACGGCAGTGAAGTCTTCGGCCAGTTCCTGGGCCAGCGGCCGGTTTTCTGCCCCGTCGTCCAGCCCGCCGCTCACGAAGACGACGACCGGACCGCTGCCGACCCGCTCGTAGACGATCGACGTACCGTCCCGGGAAATGACCCGCGGCATCGTTTCTCCTCTATCCGACTATACTCCTTATATAGGAGAGATTACTCCTATATAAGGAGAAGTTGTAGCGTGTCAGGTTCGCGTAGTTATGGAGATCTGTGTGGCATCGCCCGGGCTCTGGATGTCGTAGGTGAGCGCTGGGCCCTACTGATGGTGCGCGAGCTGGTGTTCGGTCCCAAACGCTTCGTGGATCTGCATCGCGGACTGGCCGGGGTGAGCCACAACGTGCTGTCGCAGCGCCTACGAGAGCTCGAGGACTCCGGCGTGGTCGCGCGTCGCGTCCTGGGGCCGCCCGCTGGAGCCCGGGTCTACGAGCTGACGCCGCGCGGCCGGGAGCTCGAGCCGGTTCTGCTGGCGCTCGGCCGATGGGGCAGCTCCATCCCACCTGCAAGCACGTCGGCGACCGAGTTGAGCGCGGACGCGCTGGCTTTCGCCCTCAAGACCACGTTTGTCCCCGCCGCAGCGAGCGATCTATGTGGCCGCTACCAGCTGCGCCTTGGACGCGACGCCTTCTACGCAGAAGTCGCCGAAGGACGGCTGCACATCGCCCGAGGCGAGATTTCCGACGCGGCGGCCACGATCACCTGTGGAGTGCGCGTCCTGCAGGACCTGGTGTTCGGCGGTCGGGACCTCGATGATGCCTTGCAGGCTGCAGACGCCGCCGTCACCGGCGACGCATCCACCCTGCGGCGCTTCCTGCGATGCTTTGCGTCCTGACCCCCGTAAGCGCCTGTTCCGGACAGCCGCCAGAGCAGCGGAATTCTCGCGCTCAACGTCGAAGACCTCGACCTGGACACCCGGCGGGCCCCCGCCACCTCCAAGGGCGGCGGGATCGAATGGGTGTACCGGGACAGCGGGACCGCCTACCTGCTGCCCCGACTGTTGCGCCTGCCGGACGGCACCATCCGCACCTGCGGCCCGCTGTTTCTGTCCGAGCGTCGCCCGGTCCCTGCCTGCCGCCCCGCCGCGAAAGACATCTGCCCGCACACGGGCCGGGGCCCGGCTCGGCTACGACCGCGCCCGCGTCCTCCTCGACACCTACGCTGGACTCGACCTCCACCAGCTCCGGCACAGCGCCACCAACCCCAAAGTAACTTTGAGTAATCAAGCGCGCAGGCTGCGGGCGTAGGTGATCATGTCGTCGTCGAACACCTTGGGGCGGCCGCGCTCCCGTGTTGAGGCCTGGCCTTCGAGGGACCTCTCCCGGATGTACTCGGGTTCGGACTCGGCCATCCCGGCGAGAATGCGAACAGCGCCGCCCCATGCCCGGACGGGTCGTAGATGCCTTGCAGAGGGCCGGTCAGCAGCTCCAGTTGAATGTCGGCCCGGCGCAACTCCTCGGCGATCGCCAGGAGTTCGGCCGCGCCCCGGCCCAGCCGCTTCATCTCGTGCACCGTGAAGATCACCCGCTGGTTCGGGACGGCCGTATTGATCGTGCGCGCGTACTCCATCGCCTTGGCGAACTCCGGCCGCACCTTGATCCGCGTGCTGATCTTCTCCGAGAAGATCGGCTGGCAGCCCGCGCTCTCCAGCGCGTCGATCTGGCTCTGCAGTTCCTGCTGCGCGGTAGAGCACCGGGCCCCTCTGCAAGAACGCATCGTCCAGATGCGTCCAGAACGGCGTGTCACGCCAAGCCGCTTCGGCCCCGGCCCACTGACGCGACCTTTCGTTCGGTGCAGGCCGGGCCGGCCACGCTGGCCACCCGTGCTGGAACCGGAACTGGCTGCAGAACTGCCGCTGGAGGCTCCGGGCCGAGCGGGCCGCCAGCGGCTGGCCGCGCACGAGGGATGGCTGCTGGTGCTGGAGGACGTCACCAGTCCGGCCGACGTGGCGCCGCTGCTGGGCCGCATGCTTGCCAGGCGGTCGACCAGGCGGGTGCCTATCTGGGCCAGGCCCGGCTGAGTCGGCCTGTTGTAAGGTCGGCTCCACCGCCCGCCATCTGCGGCGTTCCTCCAGACAGGCGGGGCGGGCTGTTGGTCGGCTAACTGAGCAGACCTCGTCGATAACCCTCGCCGACAGCGGCGGCGCGGTCGCGGACGCCGAGTTTGTCGTAGATGTGTAGCAGGTGGGTCTTGATGCTGGCCTCGCTGATGAAGAGCTTGGCGGCCGCCTGGCGGTTGGAGGCGCCGTCGGCGACGAGGGCGAGGACTTGGAGTTCGCGGTCGGTAAGGGCAGCCTTGACCGGTCTGCGCACCTGGCCCATCAGGCGGCCGGCGACGGAAGGGGACAGCACCGGCTCGCCGGCGGCCGCGGCGCGGACGGCACGCAGGAGTTCGTCAGTGGGGGCGTCTTTGAGGAGGTAGCCGGTGGCGCCGGCTTCGATGGCGGGCAGGACGTCGGAGTCGCCGTCGAAGGTGGTCAGGACGAGGGTCTTGATGTGCGGGTGGGACTCGCGCAGGGCGGTGATGGCGGTGACGCCGTCCATTTCGGGCATGCGCAGGTCCATGAGGACGATGTCGACCTGGAGTGCGACGGCGCGGTCGATGCCTTCGCGACCGTTGGCGGCTTCCCCGGCGACGTGGATGTCGGGTTCGGCCTCGAAGGCGGCGCGCAGGCCGTGGCGGACGATGGGGTGGTCGTCGACGATGAGGAGGCGGATCATCGGGGGTTTCCTTGGAGCGCGGGGACGGTGGCGCTGACGGCGGTGCCCTCACCGGGCGTGCTCTCGATCTCGAGGGAGCCGCCGACGCCGCGTAGGCGTTGCCTCATGCTGCTGAGGCCGAATCCCTTGCTGTCGGGATCGTGGATGCCGGTGCCGTCATCGCGGATGTCGAGGAGGACGACGGAGCCGGTGTAGGAGAGGGTGAGGCCGGCGCGGGTGGCGCCCGCGTGTTTGGCGACGTTGGCGAGGGCTTCCTGGGCGACCCGGAAGAGGGTGACCTCGATGGCGGGGCTGAGGGGGACGCGGTCGCCGGTCACTTCGACGTGGAGGTCGACGCCGGTGGTCTGGGACCAGTTGCGGGCCAGGGTGGCCATGGCTTCGGGGAGGTGGGCGTCCTCGAGCTGGTGGGGCTGGAGAGCGGCGACGGAGCGGCGGGCTTCGGTGAGGCTGTCCTGGGCGAGGTCGAGCGCGAGTTCGAGGTGGGTGCCGACGTCCTGGACGCGTTGGGCGGCGCGTAGCTGGGTGATGATGCCGGTGAGGCCCTGGGCGAGGGTGTCGTGGATCTCGCGTGCCATGCGCTGGCGTTCGTCGAGGATGCCGGCCTGGTGGGCTTGGGCGAGGAGCTGGGCGTGGAGGTCGGCGTTCTCCTCCAGGGCCGTCTGCAGGTCACTGACCGCTTTCCGGTATTTGCGCTGCCGGTCCTCGATCTTGATCCCGGCGATGTGGCCACCGCCGATGGCGACGGTCTGCACGGCGATGATCGCCAGGTAGAAGGCGATGAGCTGGATGGTGGCCTGGGTCCAGTCGAGCGTCGATCCGTACAGGACGACGGAGGTGGCGGCGACGGCGGCGAAGGTCCACTTGGAGGGAGCGAAGTTGGCGGCGAGGAAGAAGCCGGAGATGCAGTAGATGATGAAGATGGGATTGTGGAAGGTCAGCAGCGCCGCGGTGGCCAGGACGCCGGCGAAGTGAATGGTGACGGCGACCCTCCGTCGGCGCACGGCGGCGGGGAGGAGGGTGTGGGCGCCGAGGATCCAGGCGAGGGCCAGGGCGGTGAGCGCGAGGGTACGGGGGATCCCGCCTTCGGGGTGGTCGGGTGAGGCCAGGCTGATGGCGAGGGAAGCGGCGAGGGTGATGTAGGGGACGATCCCGACGACGCGCTCGAAGCGTCGTTCCCAGGCGGAGGGCGGGAAGAGGTCGTTCATCCGGGGCGCCCCTCCTCTCGGGTACGGATGGGTTTCACCTGGTGCCGGCCGACGAGGACGAGCTTAGGCGCATGGGGATCAGGATGGCGTAGCCGTACATGAGCAGCCCTAGGGCGATCATGAAGATGATGGTGGGCCACTGCCAGATCGGCGGGAGATGAAGGGCGAGGAACCATACGGGGTTCTCGATGCCGAAGATCTTCATGACCATGGGCACGAGTCCCTGGGGGAACAGGGGAAGCCAGGCGATGGTGTAGCTGATCGTGACGCCGATGCGGTGCTGAATGGGGAGGTCCGCGGTGGTGGGTTTGTCGGCCTGGGGTGCCGGGCCGTGCTTCATGAGGTTGAGCAGATCGATCCCGTGGTTCTCGAGTCTGCGGTAGGCGATCTTGCCGAGCCCCCAAGCACTGAGGGCGCCGGTCAGCACACCGGTGGCGATGCCGGCCCAGGGATGAAGGAGGATGGCGCCGGCCGCGGGAAGGGCGGTTGCGGGGACCGTGACGAGCACGAGCCAGGCGAGGCTGGTTTCGGCGGTTTCGTCGGCGCCGGTGCTGAGCGGGTTGCCGCCGCGCTTGTGGGGGTCGGTGCCGGGGACGAGCGAGGTGACGGCGAGCAGGACGATGATCCCGGCGCCACCGCCGAGGAGGGCGGGGAGCAGACCGAGCACCCACGGCCAGGCCCAGGTCTGGCCGCTGACGAGGGTGCCGGCCAGGGAGAGGACGACGGCGGCCGGGCCGACGATGAGGAGCCAGGCCAGTTGGCGACCGCGTACGTCGGCGCGTTCCGCACCGGGGGTCATGAGGGTGAGCCAGAGGGCGGTCCCGTCGGCGCCGTAGAGGTTGGCCGAGGACGCGGCGGCCATCACGATCGCGATGAGTCCCGTGAAGGGGACCATGATCCAGGTGTCGATGGTGACGAGCAGGAGGGGGGTGACGATGGCGTAGGAGAAGGCGGTGGCGAGGAGCTGGATGCGGACGAGGTCGCGCCCCCAGGCGCGTAGTTCCTTGGCGGCGGCGATGCGGGCGCCGCTGGTGGCGGGGAGGGGGCGGGGCGTGCCGCGGCGGGGCGGCACACCGCCTCGTGCAGCCGAGACGACGCGCCGCGACAGCAGGCCGGCCCAGGCGGTCAGGAGGAGGGCGATCACGCCGGCGTTGGCGACGAGGATGGCGAGGGCGAGGGGCCAAGGGGCTTCGACGGCGGCCACGCCCCATCCGGAGGGCAGGGCGCGGACGAGAACCTGGGACCAGGCGGCGGTGTCGGAGCCGCCCAGGGCTGCCACGGGGGCCCAGCCGTTGCTGCACAGGGCGATGGCGGTGCCGGTGACGATGCCGACGATGGCCGCGGTGGCGCGGGATCTGACGAACAGGCCGATGAGCGCCACGATGACGCGGGAGATCATCACCATGGTGACGAGCGTGGTGACGGCTGCTGCCAGGCCGATGAGCACTCCGGCCGGGCCGAAGCGCCAGCCGTACACGGGCAGGGACAGCAGGGCGATGAGATTGACCGCGGGTGCGGGGCCCGCGAAGGCTCCGGCGAGCAGTGCCGCCGCGATCCGGCCTGGCGTGGCCGGGAGCATGGAGAAGTATTCGGGGCGGAGGGCCTCGCTGCCGCCCCCGATGAAGAGGGGGCCGAAGATCCAGCCGGACAGCCACACGGCCAGGGTGAGGGGCAGGTAGGCGGGCCAAAGGACGGCGACGGCGATCGTTCCGAAGGCCAGGATCAGCCCGAGCGAGACGCCGGTGTAGAGGGTGGAGGCATTGTCGCCGCGCAGGGAGTTGCGCATGAGTGCCAGCCGCATGCGGATCATGTGCTGTGCCAATGCGGCCGGGCCGGGGGTCAGGAGGTGAGCCATGCCAGCCCCTCCGCTCCGCCGGTGCGGGCGCCGACGAGGTCGACGAAGGCGTCCTCCAGGGTTCCGGCGCCGCGTACGTCGGCCAGCGGCCCGGCGGCCACCACGCGGCCGTCGGAGATGACGCCCACATGGTCGCAGAGCTGCTCGACGAGGGCCATGACGTGGCTGGAGATGATCACAGAGCCGCCGTTGGCTGCGAACCTGCGCAGGATGGTCCTGATCGTGGCTGCGGAGACGGGGTCGACGGCCTCGAAAGGCTCGTCCAGGACGAGCAGGCGGGGCGCGTGCAGGAGGGCGACGGCCAGGCCGATCTTCTTGCGCATGCCGGTGGAGTATTCGATGACCAGGGTCCGCTCGGCGGAGTCGAGTTCGAGGATCTGGAGGAGTTCGTCGGTGCGCTCGGCGACGACGGCGGGCTGCAGTCCGCGCAGCAGGCCGAGGTAGGTGAGGACCTCGCGGCCGGTGAGCCGTTCCGGCATGGCGTTGCCGTCGGGCAGCACGCCGATCAGTCCCTTGGCCTGGACGGTGTCACGCCAGACGTCCACGCCGAAGATCTCGGCGCTGCCGGCGTCGGGGCGGAGCAGGCCGACGGCCATGGCCAGGGTGGTGGTCTTGCCGGCGCCGTTGGGGCCGACCAGGCCGTAGAAGGAGCCGGCGGGGACGGTGAGGTGGATGTCGTCGACGGCCAGGTGGTCGCCGAAGGCTTTGCGGAGAGCGGTGGTGCGGAGGGCGGGCTCCCGGTTGGTTGGCATGACTTGAGAATCGTGCGGGGGCGGGGGTGGCGGATCGTCCGGGCGGGGAGCGGGATGGTGGATTCCAGCATCAACCGATCGGTTGATGTGGCAACGGGCATGGCCAGGATGGGAGCCGATTCGGGGAAGTCGCCCACCCGGCGGCATCGAGCTTGCGCAGCAGCGCCGCGACGTGACTCTCGACCGTACGGACCGAGATGCGCAGCCGCCTGGCGATCTGCGCGTTCGGCAGGTGCCCGCCCACGGCGGCGAGCACCTTGGGTCGAGACCTTCGTCGAATCCACGCCTATCCGGATGGCGTACGTCGGTGGCCGTTCCGTAGCGGCTCAGTGCTCGGCACGGATGTCCAGGTGCGTGCCGCCCGCCAGACTGGCTGCACACCGTCAGGCAAGGAGGTCACGATGCACAACCCGACCGTGTTCCCGGAAACTCCGCGTGCCGTTGATGAGGCGTCGGGCGGATCCGCATCAGCCCCCGTCCACCACGCTGCCCGCCCTTGGTCCGCGAACGCGATCAGGAGCACCACCGGCGTCGATGTCGAGTGCACGTGTGGGCCGCGGGACTGGCTGCGCGGGAGCGGGTGATCGTGTGGCGGCGACGGCGCGTAACCCAGAGCGGTTGCAGGATCTCCTCGACACCTACGGCGACGGGGGGCTTCGGCCGCGGCTGTGCGCGCGATTGCTCAGGCCGTGGAGACGTTCGGTCGCAGTTGTCGCCGTCAACAGCGACCCGAGCTCGTACTTCTACGGCGTCGTCCGCTGGTCCAGGCTCATCGGCGTACGTCCGAACCTGCGGACGTGGGCTCTCTACGCACAGTCGGATGGCCGACATGACCTGTGGCGAGCACGGACCGAGGCTGGCCCAGCCAGCAACCAGATCGCGGCAACCGAGCGGCGACCGGGTCCGGGCGACACCCCGACGCTGCCCGGCAAAATCGTCCGGGAGTTATCGACCGGAGTTGTCGTATCTGGGCCGCGTTGTTCGTAGCAAGGGTGAGCGGTTGCCCACGAGGGCACTGTCACGACCAAGGGAGATGCCGGCCGATGATGCAGCACCCACGGGCCAAGGTCCACCGCATGTTCGAGCTCGTCGAGCCGATCGCCACCGTCACCTTCTCCGAGGTGGCGAACGAGGCGTTCCTGGCCCTCGGTATGCGCAACTACTGGGACGGGTATTTCGCGGGCCGGGCCGCGCCGCTGGGGCCGGCACCGGCCGGGGTGGTGCACGCGGTCTTCTACAACTTCGCTGAGGGCGAGGTGGCGCGCCATATCCCCTGGGTGTGGGGGAAGACCAGTCCGGAGGAGGCGATCGCCGTGCGCGAGCGGGGCAGCGCCACCGCGCTGCGGCAGATGATCGGGGAGCTCGCCGACTTCCCTGGTCTGGTGCGGGTCGCCGACCTCGCCACCCGAGCAGCGGTCAGCGCGCCGACCGAGGGTCGGGCGCTGTACGCCGGGCTCCGGGCGCTCGCCGTGCCCGAGGAGCCGGTGGCCAGGCTGTGGCACGCGGCGACGCTGCTGCGGGAGTACCGGGGGGACGGCCACAACGCCGCCCTTCTCGCCCACGGCATCGGCGGCACCGAGGCCCACGTCCTTATGGCGCTCTCCCTCGGAATGAGGGCGGAGGACTTCGGCCGGATCCACCACCTGCCCAAGGCGCAGCTGGCCGCCGTCGTCGACGGGCTGCGCGGCCGCGGCCTCGTGGATGCCGCCGGCGGGTTCACCGACGCCGGCCGGGAGACCAAGGAGCGGATCGAGGCGCTCACCGACGAGCTGGCAGCCCCGGCGTACGACGTGCTCAGTGCGGACGAGCTCGACGAGCTGGTCGCGGGGATCGAGCCGATCGCCGCCGCGGTATGGGCCGTCGACAACTGAGCGGGCGCATCAAGGGGCAGCGACCCCAACTCGGCGAGCTCGCCGACCGCGCCCGCTACCTCGACGAGATCTCCTACCTGATCAAGCACCGCATCCGTATCGCCGCGGTGGTGCCCGCCGAGGCGGCTCGTACGTGCGGCCAACTGCAGGGCACCGTCAAACAGTCGGCCGCCGAGTACGAGCAGACCCGGCGCGCCTACGAACGGCTGCACCGGGCGGCCGATGCCGTGCTGGGCGCCGACGAAGTGCTGTGGGTACGCGCCTAACTGCGGTTGTGGGACCTGCTGCAGAAGATGGACGGCGCCTTCGAGGCCGCGCCGGCCGCCCAGCGGGACCCGGCCCGACCCCGCTGACGGCCACGACGACCAGGACGACGCGATGAGGGGTGGGCGAGCGACGATGCCGCCTACTGACCCCTACCTGGTGAGCTGCGCCAGGAGGAGCGGGATCACGTCGACTTCGCCCGGCAGATCGACTACGAGGTGGGACAGCGCATCCAAGACGATGTCCGCTCTCCCGCCGAGGCGAGGTGCTGGACTGGCACGCCTGGGCCCGCCGCATCGACGGGTTCACCGGCAGCACGCCAAGCGAGATGCTCAAGGAGATCACCGAAGCGGTGGTCGCCGTGCTCGAAGACTTCGACAACTCAGGTGCCTACAAAAGTCCAAGGGCACTTTTTTGCGCGATGAGTTTTGAGGGAACCGGCGGTCTGAGTGTGAGTGACCAACCACTGAGCACGAGCTGATCGGTGAGAGCTCATGCAAGCGCCCGCTGGGACCGTCCCGGCGCGGGAAGAAGCACATGGAGGCACCGGATGCGGAAGTTGATTCTGGGTTTTTACGTCTCGCTCGACGGCAAGAGCGCTGACGTGGACAACGGAATCCGGGACGTCATGATGAGCATCGACGACCCGAAGCAGGAGGAGTACTTTGTCAGCCGGCTGTGGGAGGCCGGGGCCTTCCTCATGGGCCGTAACACCTACGAGGCCATGGCCGGATACTGGCCCAACTCCGACCACCCGTCTGCCCAGGCCATGAACGAGATCCCCAAGGTCGTGTTCTCCCGCACCCTGAAGTCGGCCGACGACTGGCCCGAGACCCGGATCGCCAGCGGTGACACCGCGGAGGAGATCGCCAAGCTCAAGGCAGAGCCCGGCAAGGACCTCGTCGCCGCCGGCGGCACCACGTTCATGCACTCCCTGATCAAGCTCGGCGTGGTCGACGAGTACCGGCTGTGGGTGCTGCCCGCCGTCACCGGCAAGGGCGCGCCGCTGTTCCCCGAGCTGGATCAGGCTGTGAACCTGCGCTTGGTGAAAAACACAGCCTTCCCGTCAGGAGTCCTCGAGCTGGTGTACGTGCCGGCCGACAAGTAAGACCCAGCAAGTCTCGGTGGCACCGGGGTAGGCGCGTGCCCGTCGCCGGTGCCGTTCAATTCTCGGGTCAGGTTGTACCGGCCGCCGGTCCTTGATCGTCGACGTCCGCTCGTCAGCGATCGGCTCAGGAGCTCCTGACCTGGTCAAGCACCACCTTGAGATCGGGCGTCACGGCGTCTCTGACCAGCACCAATATGAACGCCCCGGTCACGGTCTCGGCCGGCGACCCAGAACAATTCCTGATCACGGCGCGTACTTCGTGTGAGGAGGTCGCCTCGGCCCGCGCTTTGCCCCTGGTGGCCGCCGCGCTGTCCGGGATGGCCACCGACGCCCGCGCCACACCCGACGCGCGGGGACGGTGAGTCCGTCGACGCCGGGCAGTCCCTCATCAAGGCCGCGGCCGAGGAGGCCGCGAAAGAGGCGCGCAGCCTCCGAGCGATGGGCGAGCTGATGATCATGAGCGACTGATGACCGCCTCTTTGCCTCCCGCGAGCGCGTGCGCGTAGACGGGGCGCAGACCAAGTACCAGCGGAAGGGGCAGTCCCCTGGTCGCCGGCAGGTGTTTGCGCGAGGGTACATGGCGGGAGAAGTCCGGCGCGGTATCGCGATCTCCTGCCGGTGGCGACTCGAGCGCACCTGTCAACTCGCGCTCGGTGACCGCGCCGCTGGTTGCCTGTGCTCCTGGTGCTCAAACCGTATTCGGCAGCCGGGACGGCGTCAGTCGAGAGTTTCCGTCACGAGGTCGAGGTAGGCGTGCCCGGCGGCGACGCTGTCGGGCAGGCCGAGCGCCGCGAACCCGTCCAACAGCCGGCGCAGCATGGCGAGGTGGTACTTCCAGGAGGCGTCGGGCGCGCAGGGGCCTCCGAGGAACTCGATCATCCGGGCCGTCTCCGGCGAGCGGCGGGCGATCTGCTTGCCCGCGATCGGGACCATCACCAGCTGCGCGATCTGGTGATCGATGCGTTGCTTGCGGATCGGCGGCTCGGATTCGCCGGTGCTGAGCAGTTCGGAGAAGGTGGCCGGGAGCCGGTCGAAGCCTCGCCGGTCGAAGATGACCGCGCTGTCGGCAGCCCAGCCCGCCTGCGAGACGGGGTGGATGTGCCAGTCGACCCAGAGCGGAAGTCCGTCCGCGGGCCGCCGCCGCGCTGTTCGTCGCGGCGGCGCTGGGCATGCTGTTCGGCGATCTGGCCGCCGGACGGTTCCTGTCGCCACAGGGGCGGCGGCGGTACGTCACCCCGCTGCGGTTCTTGCTCGCGCTGCCGTACCTGCTGTTCGCGCTGCCGCTCAGCACGCCGGTCGCGGCAGGCGTCGTCGCGGTGGCGTCGATCGGCTTCGCCTCCACGCTGCTGCTGCAGGAACGGCTGATCGCGCTGATCGGCGAAGACGTCCGCGGTCAGGCGCTGGGCCTGCACGTCACCGGCATGAAGGCGATGCAGGCGGCCGGCGCCACGCTGGCCGGACTGGTCGCGCAGTACCTGCCCGCGGGTGCGGCGATGGCCGTGATGGCGGTGGCCTCGCTCGTCGTCACCGCGATGCTCAGCCCGGCCCTGCGCCTGTCGAACGGGACCCCGCCGCCCAGACCACAACCGACCGCTGCGCAAGCAGTGGCCGAACGCCCCTGAACCGAACAACGAGAGGAATCACCGTGGAACCGTACGAGGTCACCGAGGTTCTGAACCGGCCTCTCAGCCGGGAGCTGCTGGCTCGCGACGTGGCCCGCTTGGCCTATGTCGCCAAGGACGGCACACCCCGCAATATCCCGATCATCTTCGCCTGGAACGGCTCGGAGATCGTCATGTGCACTCCGAAGAACGCCCCGAAGCTGCAGGCCTTGAGCGAGAACCCGATGGTCGCCCTGACGATCGACACCGAGGTTCACCCGCCCAAGATCTTGCTCATCCGCGGCCGGGCCGAGCTGGACTTCGTCGCTCGGCGGTCGGTTCCCAACCGCCGGCGGCCGCGATGGCCCGGACCTGCTGCGGGCCGGTGGCACCGGCGATCACCGAACCGCAGCCGGGCAGCCTCCAGGACGGACCGGCCGTAGCAGATCCAGTGCCGCCCGCTGCGCACAGCAGATTCTGTGCCGTCAACCAGGCGTTCCATTCCTCCACGATGTCGTCGGCCAACTCGATGACGTCGTACTTCTGACCCCCCGAGGTCACATACCACTGGTGTTCCGCGATGACGGGGGAACCCAGGGAGATCGAGACGCTCTGGTTGCTGATCCTGGTGCTGTCATCGCCGGTCTTGCTGGTCCCGGCCCTCAGCTTGCGGTGCTTGACGCCATTGCAGAGGTCGGCGGCCAAGCGGAGCACCGGGATACTCCGCTGGGGGTTGGTGAAGAGCGCCTCCACGTCGCCGTTGGGCCGACAGGGCGTGGTGGTCAGTCCCAGTGGCCGGCGGCGGCGGTCTTCGCGACGTAGACCGTACGCCCGACGGCCCTGCCGATGAGATCGGCCGCCGCACCGAAGCTGATCGCCCGCGGGCCGGTCAGCTGGCAGGTCCGGCCGCCGTGGCGGTCCTCGGTCAGGGCCGACGCGGCGACCTCGGCGATGTCCTCGGCGTCGTCCCTGGCGACAACGACTCGGCGGAGCCTGGCGCCCCGCACCTACGGTGACGGTCTGCCCGGGGCCACGGTCATGATCCGGGGCGCGTACGAGCTCCGTGGCGACGTGGGCGACCGCCTGCTGGACGTGCTCCCCCCGCTGGGGGGGTCGTGCCCGCCGGGCCGCGGACCCGGGCGGCGCTGGATCTGCTCGCCGCCGAGATCGCCTGCGACGAACCCGGTCAGGACGCCATCCTCGACCGCCTGCTGGATCTGGTGCTCATGCCGGCGTTGCGCGCATGGTGCGCCAGGCCGGATCCGGCACTTCCCGCCTGGCATCGGGCCCTGGCCGACCCCTCGATCGGCGACGTACTGCGCCTCCTGCACGAGGACCCCGCCCACCGATGGACGGTCGCCGAGCCGGCCGCCAAGGTCGGCATGTCCCGCGCCGCCTTTGCCGCGCGCTTCACCAGCCTGGTCGGCGAGCCCCCGCTCACCTATCTCACCGGCCGGCGAATGACCCTGGCGGCGGACCTGCTCCGTGACACCGAGGCGACCGTCGCCACGGTGGCCCGCCAGGTCGGGTACGAGGACGCCTTCGCCTTCAGCGTGGCGTTCAAGCGCGCCCGCGGCCACAGCCCCTCACTCTGGCGCCGCCAGGCGCGCTGACCTCCTTCACCCGCGGTGCCCCTGGACCGCCGAAGGTGTGGCCGCCGAGGCCCGCGGGCGGCGAGGGTCAGCCGGGGCGGCGGAGGGTGCGGCGTACGGCCAGGCCGCCGAGGGCCGCCGACGCGAGCACCAGGATTCCCGCCTCGGTCCACTGGAAGCGCCAGAATTGAGACGGCGGATGGTAGTAGACCGCGAACCGGTAACCCTTGCCGAACAGGCATGCCTGCCACGCCTCGGCGTTCTTGCTGCTCTGCCCCACGTCCACCCGGCGCGGGCAGCCGCTGCCCGACGGCTCGGCGACCTCCTTCCCGGACGGCTCCACCCAGGCGGCGCTCACCAGCCGGGCGTCGGGGTCGTCCATCAGCACGGTGCCGGACAGCTCGGCTCGCGCCGGCTCGGCGTAGTGGTCGCTCAGCTGGAACAGCGTGAACATCGTCACCGCCACCCCGGCCACGACCAGCGCCATCGCGGGCAGCGTACGCCGGAACAGGGTGCCGGCCAGCGTGCCCAGCGCGAACGAGTACAGCCACCACGCCGCCGGCTCCACGCCGACCATGTTGAACACGCCGATATTGCCGAACGTGGAGTCGACCCCCTCCCTGAACACCGGCCGCCACAGGCTCACCATGAGCGACAGCAGCAGCCCGCCCGCCACGACCGCCGCGCCCAGGACCGACAGCTTGACCGCCAGCCAGCGCCACACGGGCACGGACTGCGTCCAGGCCAGGCGGTGGGTGCCGCGTTCGTACTCGCGGCCGAGCAGCGGCGCGCCCCAGAACGCCCCGATCAACGCCGGCGCCACCAGCGGCATCCAGCCGAACACCGAGTAGACCGCGTCGTAGCGCTGCGCGAGCGCCACCGCCAGGTCTCCGCACGCCACGGCGGGCCCCGGGCAGCCGGGCGGGGCGTGCTCGGCCACATACCAGCTCGTCTCCACCGCCGAACCCAGCAGCAGCACCCCCAGCAGCGCCAGGAAGCCCGCTGTCACGAGGATCTGCGTCCGGTGCTGGCGCCACGTCAGCCAGATCACGCGTTCACCCCCGTCAGCTCCGGCAGCGCCGCCGACTCGGGGCTGCGCAGGTAGCCCATGACGAGCTCCTCCAGCCCGGGCCGGCGTGCCTGCCAGCGAGGATCGAGCGGGGGCGCGCCGCTGACCAGCATGCTGACCTGCCTGCCGGTACGGCTCGCGCTCACCACGCGCATCCCCGCCACCGATGCCCCGTCCGGCCCGGTGAGCACGAGATGCCCGTCGAGCAGTTCCTCGATGTCACCGCTGACCTGCAGCCGCCCCCTGTTCAGCACGACGAGCCAGTCGCACGTCTCCTCCAGGTCCGAGACGACGTGCGAGGACAGCAGCACGGTCAGCTCCCGCCCGGCCACCTCCGCCATGATCGAGCGCATCACGTCGTGGCGGGCGAGGGGGTCGAGATTGGCCAGCGGTTCGTCCAGCACGAGCAGGTCGGGCCGGCAGGCCAGCGCCAGCGTCACGGCCACCTGCGCCTGCTGCCCGCCCGACAGCCCGCTCACCTTCCGCTCCAGCGGGATGCCCAGCCCGGCGAGCCGGTCGGCAGCGGCGGCGTCGTCCCATCGGGTGTTCATGCGGCGGCCGAAGGTGAGCATCTCGGCGACGGTGAAGCTGTCGTACAGCGGCTTGTCCTGGGCCACGAACGCCGCCTCACCGGTCACGCGGACGCTGCCCAGCGCGGGCCGCAGCAGGCCGACGGCCACGTGCATGAGCGTGGTCTTGCCCGCGCCGTTGGGCCCGACGAGCGCCGCCACGCGCCCCGCGGGCACGGCCAGCGAGCAGTCGCGCAGCGCCCACGTACGGCGATAGCGGACCCCCAGCCCGGTCGCCTCCAACGCGGGACTCATGCCACGCCCTCCTTCGCGGTGTCGGCCAGGACCACGGTGAACAGCGCCCGCAGGTCCTCCTGATCGAGCCCCGCCGCGCGGGCCTCGCGCACCCACGCCTCCAGACCGCGCCGCAGCCGCGTGTGCTCGGCGAGCGTCGCACCCGCGATCCCCTGCCGGACGAACGTCCCCATCCCCGGCCGCCCCTCGACCAGCCCGTCGCGCTCCAGCTCCCGGTACGCCTTGAGCACGGTGTTGGGGTTGATGGCCAGGCTCTCGACCACCTCGCGGGCGGTCGGCAACTGGTCACCGGCCCGCAGCGTACCGAGCCGGAGCGCCTGTTTGACCTGGTGAACGAGCTGCAGGTACGTCGAGACCCCCGAGCCGCGGTCCAGGTTGAATTCGATCAACCAAAACACCCTTTCACTATTTGCGTAGTGAAAGGGTGTTGGATTCGAACGCCGTTGTCAACCCGGGGATCGGCGTCATGTGCTCCTTCGCCGGGTCGCGGCCGGGGTCAGACGTGGGCGAGCAGGACGGCGGGGTTCTCCACGCAGTCGGCCACGAAGCGCAGCAAGCCGCCGTCGCAGACGCGGTGGTCGAACGTGAACGACAGCTGGGCGACCTTGCGGGGCACGACCGTGCCGTCCCTGACCCAGGGGCGGTCGATGATGCGGCCGACGCCGAGGAGCGCCGCCTCGGGGTGGTTGATGATCGGGGTGGATCCGTCCACGCCGAAGACGCCGTAGTTGTTGAGCGTGAACGTGCCCCCGGTCAACGCCGCGGGAGGCAGCGTGCCCTCGCGGGCGAGGGCGGCGAGCTGCGCGGTGGTCATCAGGTGCGCGTCGCGGACCACCGGCACGACCAGGCCGCGATCGGTCTGGGCGGCGAAGCCGAGGTTGACGTGAGCGTGCCGGACGATCTCGGCTCGGGCGGTGTCGACCGAGGAGTTCAGCTCGGGGAAGCGGCGCAGGGCGGCCACGCAGATGCGGGCCAGGAGGGCGAGCAGCCCGATGCCGAGGTCCGGACGGTCCCGCCGGAGCGCGTCCTTGACCTCGAGCAGGCCGGTGGCGTCGACGTCCACCCAGGTGGTGGCGTCGGGGATCTCGGTGCGGCTGCGGCTCAGCTTGTCGGCCACAGCCCGCCGCAGTCCGCGCAGGGGGATGCGCTCGGTCCTCAGTGGGGTTGCGGTGGCGTCCGACGCGGCCCCGGCCCCTCGCGACGCCGGCTCGGGCGCGACCGACGCCGCCGGGTCGACGGCCGCGGAGGACGCAGAGGCGGCGATGGCGGCGATGGCGCGTTCGACGTCGCGGCGGAGGATCACGCCTCGGGGTCCGGTGGGACTGACGGCGGCGATATCCAGCCCGCGCTCCCGGGCGAGCCTGCGCACGAGCGGGGAGATCACCCGAGGTGCCTGGTCGACCGCGGCCGGGGAGGCGGGCGGCGTGGGTGTCCGATCGGCGGCCTTGCGTGAGCCGCCATGGCGGCGGCGGGTGGTGGGGGCGTGACCGGTGCCGTAACCGATCAGGACATTTCCGGATCCGGCGCGTTCCTCCTCGCGGTAGCGGGCCGCGGCCGCCGAATCGCCCACGCCGTCCACCGGGCCCACCTCGATGAGCGGCTCCCCCACCGACAGGACGGCCCCGGCCGAAGCGTGCAGGCTCAGCACCGTCCCCGCGTACGGGACAGGCACCTCCACCGCCGCCTTGGCGGTCTCGACCTCCACCACGATCTGGTCGATCTCGACGGTGTCCCCGACGGCGACCTTCCAGTCGACGATCTCGGCCTCTGTCAGCCCCTCCCCCAGACCGGGCAGGCGGAACACATGCCGCGTCATGACGCCTCCCCCGCCAGGTGCGCCAGATCGGGCGCGTCACCGAACTGCAGGCGGTCCACCGCGTCCAGCACCCGATCGGCGTCCGGCAGGTGCGAGTGCTCGAGTATCGGAGGCGGGTACGGGATGTCGAACCCCGTGACCCGCAGCACCGGCGCCGCCGGCGAGTGGAAGCACCGTTCCTGCACGCGGGCCGCGATCTCCGCGCCCACCCCGGCGAACCCCTGGGCCTCCTGGATCACCACGCAGCGCCCGGTCTTGCGTACGGAGGACACGACGGTCGCGTCGTCGAACGGGACGATCGTCCGCAGGTCCACCACCTCCAGGGCGAGCCCGTCCTGGGCCGCGGCCTCGGCGGCCTGCAGCGCCACCCCGTAGGCCACGTGCGAGGCGATCTGTTCGAAGGCCGGGTAGGCGAACGCGTCGAACTGCATCTCGATCACCGGCCGGAAGCCGCCCATGGCCAGGCCCACGGCCAGTCCCACGATCCCGGCTTCCGCCAGCGGCGTGTCGAAGCACCGTTCCTCGCCGAACTCCCTGGTCAGCCCGTCGGTGACGCGGAAGACGCCGCCCAGCGGGCCCACGTCCTCACCGAAGACGAGAACGCGCTCGTCCTCGCGCAGGGCGTCCCTCAGCGCGGCGTTCAGCGCCTGCGCCATGCTCGCAGTGGTCATCTCAGTCCTCCAGTTCGGCCGCCAGCAGGGCCCGCTGCTCGCGCAACTGGGGCGTGGCCTCGGCGAAGACGTGCTCGAACAGCTCGAACGGGTTCGCCTCCGGGTCGGCGTTCATCGGCTCACGCACCCGGGCGGCGAACTCCTCGGCGGCCTCGTGCGCCGCCTCGACGGCGGCCGCGTCGAGCACGCCGCGCTCGCGCAGGTAGGTCTCCAGGCGGGCGAGCGGGTCGGCCGCCTCCCACTGCTCGACCTCCCGCTTCTCCCGGTAGCGGGTGGCGTCGTCGGCGTTGGTCTGCGGGTCCATGCGGTAGGTGTGCGCCTCCACCAGGAAGGGGCCGCCGCCCGTACGCGCGTGCTCCACGGCCGCGGTCAGGACGGACAGCACCGCGACGAGGTCGTTGCCGTCCACCTGCTCGGAGCGGATGCCGTACCCGATGCCCTTGTACGCCAGGGGCGCGACCCGGGTGGCGGCGGGGTGGTACCCGCAGTGCCAGCCGCCCCGCAGCAGGGTCAGCACCTCGACGGGGTCGAGGCCCCGGGAGACCAGCGCCACCGAGTCCCGGTAGGTCGGGAACAGCCAGTCGTCCTCGCGCAGCGCGAGCACCCCGGCGATCTGGCAGGCCTCCTGCCCGTGGCTGGACGGGTAGACGGCCAGGCGTCCCTGCTTGGTCAGCGCGGTCGCCTGGCGGTCGAAGCGGCGGCCCACGACCATCCGGCGGTAGGCCTCCAGCAACCGCTCCTCCTCCGGCACCTGGTAGCCGGCGGGCGGCGGGACGGCCGGATCTCGATGCGTACCCTCGCCGAGCGCGTGCACGTCTCCCGGGCCAACGTCTACGCCAGGATCACCCGGTTGATGGACGCCGGGGTGATCACCGGCTTCACGGCGCGGATCGCCCCGCACAAGGCGGACCTCGGGACCAGCGCGTACGTCTCGCTCACCATCGAGCAGAACTCCTGGCGCGCGGTGTCGGCCCGGCTCAGGGAGACTCCGTACGTCGAGAACTTCGCCCTGGTCGGCGGCGACTACGACGTCCTGGCCCTGGTCAGGACCCCGGACAACGCGACGCTCCGGCATGTGGTGCTGGAGCTCATCCAGGACATCCCGGGCATCCGCGCCACTCGTACGTGGCTGGTGTTCGAGGAGGCCCGCGGCTCCGGAGCCGAGTGAGCGGTCAGCGTGCCCGCAACGCCGTGTACTCGCCGAGCAGCGTCTCCAGGTGCCGCACCATGGACGTGTGGTACTCGTGCATCTCGGACATGCGGGCGCGCTGCCGCTCGGGGAGCCCGGCCGAGCGGGCCTGGGCGTTCTCGGCCAGGGCGACGTCGTCGCACGGCGCGTGGCCGACGCGGTCTCGCGTGGCGCGAGCGTGCGGGCCGGTGGAGTGGCGCCCGAGGGCAAGGGCTTCTTCCACCCCGCGACCGTGCTCACCGGCGTGGACGAGTCCATGCTGGTGATGACCGAGGAGACCTTCGGCCCGATCGCCCCGGTCGCCGTGGTCTCCTCCTTCGAGGAGGGGCTGGAGCGGGCGAGCGCGTCGCGCTTCGGCCTGGCCGCCACCGTGTACACCGCCGACCCGGAGCACATGGCGGCCGCCCGCCGCATCGCCACCGGTGTCGTGCGGGTGAACCAGTGGCAGGGCGGCGGCCCCGAGCGGCTCTACCGAACCGGCCGGGGACAGCGGCATGGGCGCGACCGGCTCCCGCGCCGCCTACGACGCGGCGACCCGCCCCACCTCGATCCACACCGCGCCCGCCGCCTGGCCCGGCCGGTAGCGCGCGGGTCGGTTCCCCATGGGTCAGCGGCCCTCGAAGGTGGGTTTGCGTTTGTCGAGGAACGCCTCCACCGCTCCCGCGTGGTCGGCCGTCAGCCCCAGGCGGGCCTGGGCGCGGGCTTCGGCGGCGAGCGCCGCGCCGAGATCCTGGTCCCAGGCACCGGCGATCAGCCGCTTGGACTCGGCGTAGGCGGCGGTCGGCCCGGCGGCGAGCCGGGCCGCCAGCTCGCGCGCCACCGCGCCGGCCTCCTCGCGGGGCACCACGCGGCCCGTGATCCCCCACTCCACCGCCTGCCGGGCGCCGAACGACTCACCGAGCAGGACCAGCTCCTTGGCCCTGGCCTCGCCGACCGCCCGTACGAGCGTCAGGGACAGCCCCGAGTCGCACGTCAGCCCGATGGCCGAGAACGCCGTGGCGAAGACGGCCTCCTCCGCGAGCACCCGCAGGTCACAGGCCAGGGCAAGGGCCAGACCGGCGCCGACGCAGGTGCCGTTGACGGCGGCGACGACCGGTTTGCCCATGGTGGCCAGGAGCCGGACGATCGGCGCGTAGTCCTCCTCGACGGTGCCGAAGGCGTGCCCGGCGTCCGAGCGGAGGGCCGCCGCGTGCTCGGCGAGGTCCTGGCCGACGCAGAAGGCGGTCCCGGCCCCGGTCAGCAGCACGGCGCGGACGGCGTCGTCGGCCGCGACCTCCTCCAGCGTTCGGCGCAGCGCCGTCTTCAGTCCCCTGTCCAGCGCGTTGCGGCGCTCCGGGCGGTTGAGGGTCAGCACGGCCACGGCGCCGTCACGTTCCAGCAGGATCGGCGCCCCCTCCACCTCAGGCCTCCTGTCCGGGCAGCGGCCAGGTCTTGGCCACGAGGGTCAGCACGTCGTACGTGGCGACCGGCTGACCCTCCTGGTTGGCGACGACGGCGTCCCAGCGGACCTCGCCGTAATCCGCCGAGCTGCGCGGGGTGATCTGCTTGACGGTCAGCGTCACCTCGATCGTGTCGCCCGCCTTCACGGGGGTGAGGAAGCGCAGGGAGTCGACGCCGAAGTTGGCCAGGACCGGTCCGGGCGCCGGGTCCACGAAGAGCCCGGCGGCCAGGGACACGACGAGGTACCCGTGGGCGACGATGCCGCCGAACAGCGGGTTGCGCGCGGCGGCTGTGGCGTCGGTGTGCGCGTAGAAGGTGTCCCCGGTGAACTCGGCGAAGTGCTCGATGTCGGCCAGCGAGACCGTGCGCGGCGCGGAGGCGATCGTGTCACCCACCCGCAGGTCCGCCAGGGACTTGCGGAACGGGTGAACGCCTGACTCGGCGCGCCTGGCGCCCGTCGTCCACCGCCCGGTGACCGCGGTGAGCAGGTCCGGCGAGGCCTGGACGGCAGTGCGCTGCATGTGGTGCAGGACCCCGCGGACGCCGCCCAGCTCCTCGCCGCCGCCGGCCCGGCCCGGGCCGCCGTGGACGAGGACGGGCAGCGGCGAGCCGTGCCCGGTGGACTCCTTGGCGTCGTCCCTGTCCAGGACGAGGACCCGGCCGTGCCACGGCGCGAGCCCCAGGACGACGGTCCGCGCGACGTCCGGGTCATGGGTGGCGACGGAGGCGACGAGGCTGCCCCTGCCGCGTGCCGCGAGCGCGATCGCCGAGTCCAGGCCGTCGTAGGCGAGCACGGTGCCGACCGGCCCGAACGGCTCCACGTCGTGCGGCTCGGTGGCGCCGGGCCGGGCGCGCAGCAGGAGCGGGGTCATGAACGCGCCGCGCTCGGCGTCGCCGTCGAGGAGGGAGGCGCCGGAGGGGTTGCCGAAGACGATCTCCGAGCCGGCCCGCAGCGCCTCGACGGCCTTGCGCACCTCGTCGCGCTGGCCGAGGCTGGCCAGCGCGCCCATGCGTACGTCCGGATTGCGCGGGTCGCCGACGGTCACCTTGGCCAGGCGCGCGGCCAGCGCCTCGACGACCTGCTCGGCCATGGGCGAGGGCACGAGGATCCGGCGGATGGCCGTGCACTTCTGTCCCGCCTTGACCGTCATCTCGGTGACGACGTCCTTGACGAACAGGTCGAACTCCGGGCCCTCAGGGCGCACGTCCGGCCCCAGGATCGAGCAGTTCAGCGAGTCGGCCTCGACGCCCAGCAGGACGCCGCCGTCCAGCACGTTGGGGTGGCGGCGCAGGATGCCCGCGGTGTGCGCGGAGCCGGTGAAGGCGACGGAGTCCTGGACGGTCAGCTCGTCGAGCAGCCCGCCGGCGCCGCCCGAGACGAGCTGGAGCGTGCCCTCGGGCAGGATGCCCGACTCGACGATCAGCCGTACGGCCAGCTCCGTCAGGTACGCGGTCTGGCTCGCGGGCTTGACGATCGAGGGCAGCCCGGCCAGGAAGGCCGGGGCCAGCTTCTCGAGCATCCCCCATACCGGGAAGTTGAAGGCGTTGATCTGCACCACGACACCCGGCCGCGAGGTGTAGAGGTGCTGGCCGGCGAACGTGCCGCCCTTGCCCAGTCGCTCCAGGCCGCCGTCCAGGACGACGGTGTCGTTCGGCAGCTCGCGCACGCCCTTGCTCGCGTAGCTGAACAGGGTGCCGATGCCGCCGTCCACGTCGATCATCGTGTCGCGCGAGGTGGCGCCCGTACGCACCGACAGCGCGTACAGCTCCTCCTTGCGCTCGGTCAGGTGCTTGGCCAGCGCCTTCAGCAGGGCCGCCCGCTCGTGGAAGGTCAGGGACCGCAAGCCGGGCCCGCCGGTGTCGCGGGCGTGGCGGACCATCGCGGCGACGTCCAGCCCCCGGCTGGAGATCCGCGCGACCTCCTCGCCCGTGGCGGCGTCGAGCAGAGGCTCCCCGTCATCGGCCGCCCGGAACCATCGTCCGGCGGCGTAGCTCTCCAGCAACGCGCTCACGCTGTCCCTCTCCTCTCCGCGGGCCCTTGCGCAGGAGCCCCAACACGTGCCACGGTATTACTGACCGAGCGATAAGTAAATACGACTCGACGCCCGAGGAGGGAAATCGATGACGACGACACCGGCGGAGCCGGAAGCGCTCGAAGCCACGTTCGAGGCGACGATCGCGCGCCACGACCGGATCGAGCCCCGGGACTGGATGCCGGACGCCTACCGCCGGACGCTCGTCCGCCAGATCGCCCAGCACGCGCACTCCGAGATCATCGGCATGCAGCCCGAGGGCGCGTGGATCGGCCGGGCGCCGTCCCTGCGCCGCAAGGCGATCCTGCTGGCCAAGGTGCAGGACGAGGCCGGCCACGGGCTGTATCTGTACTCGGCGTGCGAGACCCTGGGCGTCTCGCGCGCCGAGCTGACCGAGCTGCTGCTCACGGGCCGGCAGAAGTACTCCTCGATCTTCAACTACCCGACGCTGTCGTACGCCGACGTCGGGACGATCGGCTGGCTGGTCGACGGCGCCGCGATCTGCAACCAGGTGCCGCTCTGCCGCACCTCCTACGGCCCGTACGGGCGCGCCATGATCCGCATCTGCAAGGAGGAGTCGTTCCACCAGCGGCAGGGCTACGAGCTGCTGATGACGATGATGCGCGGCACCGACGCCCAGCGGGCGATGGTCCAGGAGTCGGTGGACCGGTTCTGGTGGCCCTCGCTGATGATGTTCGGCCCGCCGGACGCCGAGTCCCCCAACAGCGCCCGGTCGATGGCCTGGGGCGTCAAGCGCAACTCCAACGACGAGCTGCGCCAGAAGTTCGTGGACATGACGGTCCCGCAGGCCGAGGCGCTCGGGGTGACGCTGCCCGACCCCGACCTGCGCTGGAACGCCGAACGCGGCCACCACGACTTCGGCGAGCCCGACTGGGAGGAGCTCGCCGCCGTGATCCGCGGTGACGGGCCGTGCAACGCGCAGCGCCTGGCGCACCGCCGGGCCGCGCACGAGGACGGCGCCTGGGTACGCGAGGCCGCGTCGGCGTTCGCGGAGCGGGCGGGCACGCGATGAGCGCCGACCGGCGGGAGTGGCCGCTGTACGAGGTGTTCGTCCGCGGCAAGCGGGGCCTCAACCACGTGCACGTCGGCTCGCTGCACGCCGCCGACGACGCCATGGCCGTACGGCACGCGCGCGACGTGTACACCCGGCGCAACGAGGGCGTGAGCATCTGGGTCGTCCGGGCCGACGCCATCACGGCCTCCAGCCCGGACGAGAAGGACCCGCTGTTCGCGCCGAGCGGCGACAAGGTCTACCGGCACCCGACGTTCTACGACATTCCCGGCAACGTCCCGCACATGTGATCGGTTGGCAATCATGAACGACGAATACGCCGGCGACTCCTCCCAATGGGCGTTCGGCACCGGCTTCGAGGACCCCCTGGCCGGGCTCGACACCACGGTGCCGCCGGGCGTGGACGCCGCCGAGCTGGCCGCGTACTGCCTCATGCTCGGCGACGACGCGCTGATCATGTCGCAGCGCCTGTCGGAGTGGTGCAGCCGCGCGCCCGACCTGGAAGAGGACATCGCGCTCGCGAACATGGCCCTCGACCTGCTCGGACAGGCCCGCCTGCTGCTGTCGCGGGCCGCCGCCGCCGATCCCGGCGTCGTGCCCGCCCTTCCCGAGGGCTCGCCGGTGCCCGCCGAGGACGCGCTGGCGTTCTTCCGCGACGCGGAGCAGTTCCGCAACGCACGGCTCGCCGAGGTGGCGAACGGGGACTTCGCGCACGTCGTCGTGCGGCTGCTGCTGTTCTCGGTGGCCCGGCTCGCGCTGCTGGAGCGGCAGCGTACGAGCCGCGACCAGGTCCTGGCGGCGGTGGCGGCCAAGGGCGTGAAGGAGATCACCTACCACCGCGACTGGGCGGGACGCTGGTTCCTCACCCTGGCGCAGGGAACCGAGGAGTCGCGCCGCAGGCTGGAGGCGGCGCTGGACGCCCTGTGGCCGTACCAGGCCGAGCTCACCGATTCCGGCGCGGATCTGCGCGAGGAGGTGGACGCCGTCCTCGACCAGGTCTTCGCCGTGAGCGGCGTCGAGCGGCCCGGCCACGCGCCGCTGCCCGGCACGAGCCGCCACGGCGCGCACACCGCGGCCTTCGGCCCGCTGCTCGCCGAGATGCAGGTCGTCGCCCGCGCCCACCCGAGCGGGCGCTGGTGAGCGCCCGCGACCGGGCCGCCCAGGTCGCCGCGCAGGTGCGCGACCCCGAGATGCCCATGCTCACCCTCGCGGACCTCGGCGTGCTGCGCGGCGTCGAGATACACGGCGGCGAGGAGGTGGTCGTGTCGATCACCCCGACGTACACCGGCTGCCCCGCCATGGCGACCATGCGCGACGACCTCGTCCACCGCCTGAGGGAGGCCGGGTTCGCCGCGGTCGAGGTGCGGATCGTGCTGGATCCGCCCTGGTCGAGCGACTGGATCAGCGAGCGCGGCCGGGCCGCCCTGCGGGAGGCCGGGCTGTCGGCCCCCGGCCCCGCCCCCCGGCGGAGCGGCCCCGTCCCGCTCACGCTCGGGCCGGCCAGGAGCGCCCCGCCCTGCCCGCGCTGCGGGTCGGCGGCCACCCGGCTGACGTCGGAGTTCGGCGCGACCGCCTGCAAGGCCCTCTACCGCTGCACCGGCTGCCTTGAGCCGTTCGAGCACGTCAAGGAGATCTGACATGGCCGCTTTCCACCCGCTCACCGTGACGGCGGTGGACCGCCTGTGCGAGGACGCCGCGGCGATCACGTTCGCCGTCCCGGACGAGCTGGGCGAGGCGTACGCCTTCCGCGCCGGGCAGTCGCTCACCCTGCGCCGCGTCGTGGACGGGCGGGAGGAGCGCCGGTCGTACTCGATCTGCGCGCCGGCCGGCGCCCGGCCCCGGATCGGGGTCCGCGAGATCCCGGGCGGGCTGTTCTCGTCCTGGCTGGTGCGCGAGGTCACGCCGGGGACGCGGATCGAGGTCCAGACGCCGACCGGCTCCTGGCGGGCCGACCCCGCCACGGGCGAGCGGCACCTGTGCGTCGCCGCCGGATCGGGCATCACGCCGATGCTGTCGCTGGCCTCGACCGTGCTCACCCACCCGCAGGCCCAGGTGTCGCTGCTGTACGGCAACCGGACCAGCCGGACCGTGATGTTCGCCGAGGAGCTCGGCGACCTGAAGAACCGGTACGGCCCCCGGCTCCAGGTGGTCCACGCGCTCTCGCGCGAGCCGCGCGACGTCGAGCTGTTCTCGGGGCGGCTCGACGGCGACCGGCTGCGCCGCCTGCTGACCGAGCTGGTGCCGGTCGAGGTGTTCGACCACGTCTGGCTCTGCGGGCCGCTGGCGATGATCCAGGAGGCGCGCAGGGTCCTCGCCGACCTGGGCGTGCCCGCCTCCCGCGTGCACGTCGAGCTGTTCTACGTCGACGAGCCGCCGCCGCGGCCGCGACGGGCCGCGGACGGGGTCGCGCCCGGCGCGACGAGCGAGCTGACGACCGTGCTGGACGGCCTGCGCGCGACCTCGACGGTCTCCCGCGACGCGACGCTGCTCGACGGCGCCCAGGCGGCGCGCGCGGACCTGCCGTTCGCCTGCAAGGGCGGCGTCTGCGGGACGTGCCGCGCGGTCGTACGGGAGGGCGAGGTGGACATGCGCCGCAACTACGCCCTGGAAGAGGGCGAGGTTGACGCCGGATTCGTCCTGACATGCCAGACATTTCCGGTCGGCGAGCGCGTCACCGTCGACTACGACGCTTAAGGAGCCTGCTGATGCCCGAATCCTTCGTCGTCTCCGGCGTGCGGACGCCGATAGGCCGCTTCGGCGGCGCGCTCGAGACCCGGGCGCCGTGGGTGACCGAGCAGCCGGCCAAGGCGTTCGCGAAGCCGGGGCCGTCGTTCGACACCTCGATCGGCCGGCGGTTCACCAATTCCCGCTTCGACGCCGCGACGACCGCCTCCATGCCGCAGACGGCCGAGACCGTCGCGCGGCGCTGGGGGCTGAGCCGTGCGGAACTGGACGCGTACGCGCTGCGCTCCCACGAGCGGGTGAACGACGGCGCCGCGGCCGTCGTCGTGGTCAGCGACCGCCTTCTCCGACGGCACGCTCTGAGGCCCCGGGCGCGGCCGGTGGCGGCGGAGGCCATGGGCGTCGGCCAGGGCAGCGCTCTCCTGGTGGAACGCCCATGACCAGCCTGATCGTCGAGGAGGGCGCGGACCGGGTGGTGTGGCGGCTCAACCGCCCCGAGGTGCGCAACGCGATCGACCGCGAGCTGGTCGCCAGGCTCCATGAGGCGTGCACCGCCGTTGAGGAGGAGCCGCGCGTCGTCCTGCTCATCGGCGAGGGTACGACGTTCGCGGCCGGGGCGGACATCGCCCAGCTGCGCGAACGCGACCTGTACGACGCGCTGCGCGGCATCAACTCCAAGCTCTTCGAGCGGATCCACCGGCTGCCGATGCCGACCATAGCGCTCCTGGATGGCCATGCCCTGGGCGGCGGGGCCGAGCTGGCCTACGCCTGCGACTTCCGGATCGGCACGCCGGACACGCGGATCGGCAACCCGGAGACGGGTCTCGGCATCCTGGCCGCGGCCGGGGCGGCCTGGCGCCTGGCCGAGCTGGTCGGCGAGCCGCTGGCCAAGGAGATCCTGCTGGCGGGCCGGGTGCTCACGGCCGAGGAGGCGCATGCCGTGCGGCTGCTCAACGAGGTCGTGCAGCCGCAGGAACTGCTGGCGGCCGGTCACCGGCTGGCCGACCGGATCTCCAAGCGGGCGCCGCTGGCCACCCGGCTGACCAAGGCGGTCTTCCACGCCCCTCGGGGCGCGCACCCGTTCGTGGACGACGTGGCCCAGGCGGTCCTGTTCGAGACGGAGGAGAAGCACATGCGCATGACGGCATTCCTGGACAAGCGCTCATGAGCCTGCCACGGACGGTCGGCGTCTTCGGCGGCGGGCGGATGGGGTCCGGGATCGCGCAGGCGTTCCTGACCTCGGGCAGTCACGTGATCGTCGTCGAGGACGGCCAGGAGGCGGCCGAGCGGGCCAGGGCCCGGGTGCGCGACGGCCTGGCCAAGGGACACGCGGACCTGGACGTCCTGGCGCGGCTGCGCACGACTGCGGACCCCGGCGAGCTCGGCCCGTGCGGGCTCGTCATCGAGGCGGTCCCGGAGGACGCGGCGCTCAAGGCCCGGGTGTTCGCCCTGGTCGAGAAGGCGGCGCCGGGCGCGGTGCTGGCCTCGAACACCAGCAGCCTCTCGATCGGCGCGCTGGCCGCCGGCCTGGCCGCGCCGGAGCGCTTCCTCGGGCTGCACTTCTTCAACCCCGTGCCGGTGAGCGCGCTCATCGAGATCGTCACCGGGCCGCGTACCGATCCGGCGCTCGTGACGCTGGCCCAGGAGTGGGCGGCCGAGCTGGGCAAGACGCCTATCACGGTCGCGGACTCGCCGGGGTTCGCCAGCAGCCGGCTGGGCGTCTGCCTGGCTCTGGAGGCGATGCGGATGCTGGAGGAGGGCGTCGCGAGCGCCGCCGACATCGACACGGCGATGACCCTCGGCTACCGCCATCCGATGGGGCCCCTGCGTACCACCGACGTGGTGGGGCTGGACGTGCGGCTGGCGATCGCCGAGCACCTGGCGCGCGAGCTGGGGCCCCGGTTCGAGCCGCCGCGGATCCTGCGCGACCTGGTCGCGGACGGGCATCTCGGCCGCAAGACGGGCCAGGGCTTCTACACCTGGTGAGCCCTTCCGGTCCGATGCCGGGCCGGCCCGTCAGAAGGGGTCAGGCTTCGTGCCTGGCCAGGCCGTCGAAGGCGATGGCGGTGATGGCGTCGGCGACCATCGCCCGATCATAGGCGCCATCGGGCCGGTACCACTCGACCAGCGAGTTCACCATGCCGAACAGCAGCCGGCTGACCAGCGTCGCCGGCACGTCGTCGCGGAGCGCGCCCTCCGCGACGGCGTCGGTCACGAGCGCGGCGAGGCGGTCGTCGAGCCAGCGGCGCCGCTCCAGCGCCGCCAGCTCGACCTCGCTGTTGCCGCGCACCCGCAGCAGGAGTGTGACTGAGGGCTGGTGCGCCACGAGGACCTCGACGCTGCGGCGCAGCACCTCGCGCAGCCGTTCGTACGCGCTCGCCCCGGCCTGCTCCCGGGCGGCCTCGGTCACGACGGCGGTCAGCTCGTCGAGCGCGTCGTCCAAGGCCTGGCCGAGCAGCTGCTCCTTGCTGGTGACGTGGTGGTAGATGGCCGGCTTGGTCAGGCCCAGCTCCTTGGCCAGGTCGCCCATGCTCGTGGCGTCGTACCCCTTGCGGTTGAACAGCTCCACCGCGGCGCGCAGAACCGCGGCCTGGTCGTAGCCGGGACGGCCACGACCGCGGCGCGGGGACGGTTCGGCAGGCTGAGTCGTCACGAATGCAGCATCTCACGACGGATCAGGCGCCCGGATGGGCCGTACGACGTAACCGAACCCCGCCGCACGCAGCCCTGGTGCCGACCACTCGCAGCAGCGCAAGTTTAGCCGCAATCAGCCAAGAAGCGATACATTTAAAAATACCTCAAAGCGTCCTGATTCACGTTTACAACGTCGCGATCCATCGTTAATCTGCTGACCCCAGAGAGAGCAGCGCCCAAGGTCGTGCCGCCTTGGAAAATTAAATGGACATGCGAACGCCGGAATTCATGTCACCATATCGCCGAGCCCAGCCCCCCGACTCGCATCGACGTGACAGGCGGCAGAACGTGCAAGGGAATCAGCGCCATGAAAAACTTGAATTCGCCGAGCTCTGGGCACACCACATACCCGTCGACGAACCACCCGGTTGTCACAGCACATGTCGATCAGATGCGCGACCTGCTGGTGCAGCATTTCCCGCCTTACTACCTCGAGATCGTCAAGCCGAACCCGCGCGGCGCCCGATACCGGCTTCTCCACAAAGGAAAGGTCGCTCTGCACACCGCGACATATGGCGCGGAGATCCGCGTCGGCACGTCGGAGTCGTTCAATTTCTACGCGATCATGATGCCGTTGCAGGGAACCGGCGGAGTGACGCTCAACGGGCGCGACGTCACCGCCCCGATCTCCCTCATCGGCCCCAAGCAGAAGATCGACATGCGCTGGAGCCTCGATCACGAAGTTCTGTTGATGCAGGTTCCGCTGGCGGCCATGGAGGAGGCGCTCGAGGCTCACCTTGGCGATCCTCCCAAGGAGCGGCTGCGGTTCGAACCTGACGTGGATGCCACCAGCGCCCTCGCCCAGGTGCTCAGAATGCTGTCATCGGCCGGCGCGCTGCCGTTCGCGGCCTCGAAACTGGCCGAGCATCACTTCGAGCAGTTCCTGCTGCACACCCTGCTCGCCTCCCAGCCGCACAACTACTCCGACCGGCTCCGCGAGTCCGCCGCCCCCCTGACCCCGGCCGCCCTTCGGCGTGCCAGCCGCTACTGCGAAGAGCACGCCGGCGAACCGATCCGCCTCGGCGACATCGCCGCCGCGGCCCGCGTCAGCGTCCGTACTCTCCAGCTCGGCTTCCGCGAACACCTGCAGACCACCCCGATGGCCTACCTCCGTTCCGTACGGTTGGCCCACGCGCACGCCGACCTCGTCCGGATCGCGGACACCGGCAGCCAGACGACCGTCACGGAGGTGGCCCTGCGATGGGGATTCACCCATCTCGGCCGCTTCGCGGCCCTGTACCGGCAGACCTACGGCCGGCCCCCGTCCAGCACCCGGCAGGGACACCAGTGAGCATGGGAACCGCCCCCTCGATCTGCCGGGTCCCCCCGCTCGCCGAGATCGCCGCGTCCCGATCAACCCGCTGACCGGCCTCGCATCGGAGATCGGCACCTGCGATGGGTTCCGCGTCGAGGCCGGCCGCCGGTCAACGTCGGCCTCGATGTGCGGCGGCGGCGTGAACGGTCAGCGCAGGGAGCGGAAGAACCCGCGCACGTCGGCGACGAACGGGCCGGGCTGTTCCAGGGCGAGGAAGTGTCCGCCGCGCTCGAACTCGGTCCACCGCACGATGGTGTGATCGCGTTCCGCGAAGCGACGGATGGCAACGTCCTGGGTGAGGGAGACGGCTACGCCGGTGGGCACGGTCCCGGGCTCGCGTGGCATCCAGGCCGAGGGGTCGTGGTGGGCCTCGTAGTAAAGGTGGGCCGAAGAGGCGCCGGTCTGCGTGAACCAGTAGATGCTGACGTCGGTGAGGAGAGCGTCGCGGTCGACGGCGTCTTCGGGCAGGTCGGCGGCGCTGTCGGTCCATTCCTTGAACTTCTCGGCGATCCAGGCGAGCTGACCGGCCGGGGAGTCGTTCAGGCCGTGCCCCAGGGTCTGCGGGCGGGTGCCCTGGATCTTGTCGTAGCCGCTCTGTTCCTGCTGCCAGTGCTCCAGGCGCGCCAGCCGCTCCTGTTCGGACGCGGTCAGGCCGTCCATCTCACCGTCGGCCCCGATCGGGAAGGTGACCAGGGCGTTGACGTGCACGCCGAGGACGCTCCCGGAATCCTGGCGGCCCATCTCCGGGGCGACGAAGGCGCCGACGTCGCCGCCCTGCACGCCGTAGCGGGAGTAGCCGAGCCGGTGCATCAGCTCGGTGAAAGCGCCGGCGATGCGGCCGTGCGTCCAGCCCGCATCGCGCAGCGGAACGGAGAAGCCGAACCCCGGCAGCGAGGGGATCACGAGGTGGAAGGCGTCGTCAGGGTCGCCGCCGTGGGAGCGCGGGTCGGTCAGAGGGCCGACGACGTCCAGGAACTCGGCGATCGAGCCGGGCCAGCCGTGGACGAGCATCAGCGGGGTGGCCCCGGCCTCGGGAGAGCGAATGTGCGCGAAGTGGATGGTCTGCCCGTCGATCTCGGTGGTGAACTGGGGCAGATCGTTCAACCTGGCCTCGTGCTTGCGCCAGTCGTAGCCGTCGGCCCAGTAGGCGGCGAGCTGCTGCAAATAGCCGGTCGGGACGCCACGACTCCAGCCCTGGCCACCGATCTCGCCGCTCCAGCGGGTACGGGCGAGCCGGTCTCGCAGGTCATCCAGCTCGTCCTGCGGGATGTCAATGCGGAACGGGTTGATCATCGACTATTCCTTCCAGCACCGGAATATTTGTACGAAGAAGGCGGCGGATTGCTTGTTCGCGGTTTCGCCGCCCCGCCCAGAGGACGGGCCAACCTTTTCGAGCTGCGACGCATCAGTCGTTTCACGCAGGTCGGAGACCTCCGCCTTGATCGCGGCGCGAGCCATTGCGACGTACGCTGAATTCGGGCGACCAGTTTTTCGGGCTGTTCGCCTGGCTTTCACTTGCGAGTGGAGCATATGAGGGTTCCATGGCGCCGGCTATCCAGATAGCGCAGCCCCAGAACGCTCTCGGGACAGCCCAGCCACACCCGGAACGGTGTCGCAGAAAGTAGTCGATCGGGCGTCTTCCGTGCATGGGAGAGGTGTTACGACGAGCTGATCCTTTGTGGGTGAAGACGTTCACCGGCCCGCGGAGGCCGGCGTGAGCGCGGCGGCGAGGGCCACGTGCCGGGGCGAGATGTCGCTAACCTGCGGCGTATGCCGCGCCTGCTTTTCTCCGACTCGGACCTCGGTCGTGTCCGATTCGCCATCCTGCCCTTCCAGGAGACGCTGAAAGCGGCACGTGGCCTCGGACTGCCGAAACCGCCGCCCGGCCTGGCCGGGTGGCGTCATGCCACTCGGGCAGCCTTGCCCGAGGTGGCTCGGCCGGTGGTGACACTGTGCTCGGCGCACACCCGGCACCTGCCGGACTTCCTGACGCCGCAGCCCTCTGCCGCCTCGGTGTCGTTCGAGGATGAACTCCACGCGGCGCTTGACGACTCCTCCGTACCGGTGCAACAGGACACTGCCGCGTTCGCCGGCGTACTGGAGACCGTTCCGGTGGTCGTCGACACGCTGCTGCACCATCCCGACCGCGGTCGGCGCGCGTTGAGGGAGGCTTTCACGGCGTTCCACCAAGCGGTGCTAGCCGCCGATTGGCCACGGCTGCATGCCCAGTTGGCGGCCGACGTGGCCTATCGTGCTCGGCTCACGGCACAGCATGGTCTGGACGCCATGCTCGCCACTTTGTGCCCTCCGCACGTGCGTTGGGAGTATCCGCACCTGGCGTTCGACGGGCCGGGCGCGCCCGATGTCGCCCTCGACGGTCGCGGGCTGGTCTTGGTGCCGAGCATGTTCCTGACCGATGGTGTGCACCGGCAGCTCAACGACCGGCAGCAGCCGATGCTCTTCTACCCTGCGCGCACGGCCGGGGCGTTCTGGCGTGACAACGGGGGACGCGGCTGGCCGGATGGGCGTTTGGCCGGGGCGATCGGTGAGCGCCGGGCGGCGGCGTTGCGGGCTCTTGCCGATCGCCCCGGCTGCGGCACCACAGACCTTGCCACGGCGCTGGGCGTCACGCTCGCCACCGCCTCGACGCACGTGGCTAATCTGCGACGTGCCGGACTGGTCGTCACCACCCGGGCGGCACGAACAGCCCGGCACGAACTGACTCCGCTGGGCCGGCACCTGCTGGACGCCCACATCGGGTGATCGGTCACTCGACGGCGATCGCCTCGATTTCCAGCAGCCATTCTTCCGAATAGATGTCGGTGATGATGATGGTGAGAGCCGGACGGTGGTCGCCGAGAATCTCGCGGCGGATGCGACTGTTGGCCTCCCGGTACATGCGGTCGGAGAGGTACGTCGTGACCTTGGCCAGGTTCCGCAGCCCCATGCCGGCCTCGGCCAGGACAGCGATGACGTTGGCCCACGTCAAACGGCACTGGGAGTCGAAGTCTTCGGGAACCGCACCCTGTGCGCCCCATGGGACTTGGCCGCTGACGAACACGGTGCGGCGGCCACCGGCCACCAAGGTGCCATGGGTGTAGTTGCCCGTCGCGTCCGGGAGCGTCGCGGGATCGAGCGGCGAGATCTCCATGGCGGCGACGATAAGTACGTGGCCACACGGGTCACAAATACTTCGAGGGTTCATCAAATCGTTCGACGGCCCCGCACCCGGAGGTGTTTATCGCAAGCTCATTCCGCCGCCTTTACACTGTAGATTCATATCGCAAAAGACTCTCCGCCCGACGTGAGCCAGGCGAGGATCTCATCCGCATGCTGCTACCGTCTCACATCGAATCGCTATACCTCGAAT
Source organism: Nonomuraea sp. JJY05 (assembly GCF_043496855.1). NCBI lineage: Bacteria > Bacillati > Actinomycetota > Actinomycetes > Streptosporangiales > Streptosporangiaceae > Nonomuraea > Nonomuraea sp. JJY05. The sequence goes on along the minus strand of NZ_JBIEIS010000061.1, from coordinate 28,746 downwards.
CGAGACCAGGAGAGCGGATGTCGTACACCGAGGAGTGGGTCACCACGCGCGCACGGGCCGCCTACGAGCAGGGCCGGGCATCGTTCACGATCCATCCCGAACGCTCGGCGATGCTCGTCATCGACATGCAGGACGAGTTCGTCCGGCCCGGCTGGAGCCCGTACTGGGTGCCGGCCGCCACCCGCATGGCCCCCCGGCTGCGCCGCCTCGTCGACCGCTGCCGGAACGCCGGCGTCCCGGTGATCTGGACCATCTTCGACGACACCCACCTCGGCCTGGACCGTCCCCACGCGCTGCGTCACCTGCCGCACGCCGACACCGACTGGCGCCGGCCCGGCCCCGCGGCGGTCTGGGAGCAGATGGGCTACCGCGACGACGAGGTGCTGATCCGCAAACCCTCCTACGGCGCCTTCTACGACACCCCGCTCGACACCATCTTGCGCAACCTCGGTCGCGACACCCTCATCGTCACCGGCACGCTGACCAACTACTGCTGTGGCACCACGGCGCGGCAGGCGTACGAGCGCGGCTACCAGGTCGTGTTCGGCGCGGACGTCACCGCCACCGACGACGAGTCCCGCCAGGAGCCCGAGCTCGCGGTCCTACGCAAGGGCTTCGCGCTGGTGCTGCCGGCCGAGGAGATCGCGATCCGCCTGACCGGAGCGGAGCCGGCGGCGGAGCAGCCCCGCGGAGACGACCTGCGGACGCGATGAAGCCGGACGCGCCCGGCGCCGCCCCGGCCGCTGTCACGAGGGCTCGTCGCGGAAGTCCCCGGCATGGTCGCGGGCCCACTCACCGTACGTGCGGGCGGGCCGGCCGATGACCTTCTCGACCGTGTCCGTGGCCGGCGCGGGCCGGTCGACGGCGGCGGCGGACTCCCTGATCACCACGTCGGCGACCTGGGGCGTCGTCCAGCCACACAGCTCCGCACGGTACTCGTCCAGATCCTGGACGGCGAAGCGGATCGGACGGCCGATGGCCTCCCCGATCAGCTCGGCCTGGCGTCTGCGGGTGACCAGCTCCGGCCCGGTCAGCGGGTAGGCCGCGCCTTCGTGTCCCGGCTCGGTCAGGGCGCGGGCGGCGACCGCCGCGATGTCCGCCTCGTGCACGGGGGCCGACCGCGAGTCCGGGAACGGGTCCCGCACCACCCCCTCGGCCCGGACCGACGGCGCCCACTGCAGCGTGTTGGTGGCGAAGGCGCCCGGTCGCAGGAACGTCCAGGCGATTCCCGAGCGGGCCACCGCCTGCTCCGCATCGCCGTGCAGCCGGCTGATCGCGTCGGTCGCGGCGGGGTCGGCGAGCATCGCGGACAGCAGGACGATGTGCTCCACCCCGGCCGTGGCGGCGCGGGTGAGGAAGTCGTCCAGGCCGCGTGGCTCGGCGTACAGGAAGACCCTGGTGACGCCGGCGAGCGCGGCGTCGAAGGTGTCCGGGTCGGCGAGGTCGCAGAGCACCGTTTCCACCCCGGCGGGCAGGCGGACCGCGCCCGGGTTCCGGCCGGCCGCACGGGTGGGCTGTCCCGCGGCGAGGAGTTGCTGTACGAGGCTGCGCGCGACGTGCCCGCGCGCTCCGGTGACCAGAATCGTCATGCGACCAGGCTGGCCGTGCGGCCGAGCCGGCGGGTAGGCCCCCTTGGGCCTGGGACTCGTGGTACCAGGCCATGATGGAAGGCGATGAACAAGGACGAGCTGGGCAGTTTTCTCCGGAGCAGACGCGAGCGGGTCAGGCCGGAGGAGGCGGGGCTGGCGGCCGGCCGCCGGCGCCAGACACCGGGCCTGCGGCGCGAGGAGGTCGCGCTGCTGGCCGGGATCTCGGTCGACTACTACATCCGGCTGGAGCAGGGCCGCGGGCCGCAGCCGTCCGCGCAGGTGCTCACCGCGCTGAGCCGCACGCTGCGGCTGACCGGCGACGAGCACGACTATCTGCTGCGGATGGGCGGCCAGGCCCCGGTCCGGACCGGCTCCGCGCCGGAGGTTCCGGAGAACGCGCTGCGCCTGCTGGATCGCATCGAGGAGTTCCCCGCCGTGATCGTCAACGTCTGCTGGGACCTGCTCGCCTGGAACCGCATGCTGGTCGCGCTCATCGGCGACCCGGCCGCCAGACCGCCCCGTGAGCGCAACACGCTGCGCTGGCTGTTCGGCGGCGCGCCCGCCCTGCTGAGCGATCATTCCGGGCCGGCCCGCCAGGCCGTCGCCGATCTGCGGGCCAGCGGCCGCTACCCTGACGATCCAGACGTACGGCAGATCGTGGACGAGCTGACGGCGGCCAGCCCGCTGTTCGCCGAACTGTGGGCGGCGCAGGACATCGAAGTGCAGCGGACCGTGACGAAACGGGCCGAGCACCCTCTGCTGGGCGAGATGGAGCTCGACTGCGACGTCCTCCCCCTGCCTGGCGGGGACCATCGCCTCGTCCTCTACACCGCCGCCCCGGGCACGCCTTCACACCGCAAGCTCCAGCGCCTGCGGTCACTCAGCGGCCCGGCTGAAAGCTCGGCTTCCTGCTCAGGAGCCGCCGAGGGCTCGCGCGACCGTGAGGCTGTCCTCGTAGATGTGGTAGCGGCTGACGAGCCCGTCCTCGACCGTGAGGTGCAGCGCGAACGGTGAGGTGTACGCGATGCCGGTGGCGCGTACCGTCTGCGCGATCTCCCCGAACACGACCGCGTGCGTCCCGTCGACCAGGATGCGCGTCACCGACGTGCCGTTCAGCTCGGGCACGTGGTGAGCCTCCAGTGACCGGAAGTGGTCCGCCACGTCGGCGCGGCTGGAGCGAGGCCGGATCCACGGCACCGCGGCATGCCCCTCGGCGGGCCAGTCGAGCTGCCAGTCGACCGGCTCGGCGAACAACTCCGCGGTGCGGGGATGATCGCCCTCGGCCATCCTGCGCAGCAGCTCTTCCACGACGTCACGGGTCTCAATACTCATGACGCCACCCTCTCGGCAATGGCACGGGGACGTCGATTACCTCCGAGGTAAGGCACGGCGGTCAGCGGGTGCGCAGGTGAAGGGGCAGCGACTTCCAGGCGCGGAGGGTGTTGGTGTGGTGCCGGATCGAGGGCGCGGTGAGCTCCATGCGGGTCGCCCGGCGGGCCAGCTCGGCGCGCCGGGCTCCGACCGCGACCCGGGCCCCTCCGCGGAGAGGCCCGCGCCGTGGCCTCGCCGATGCCCGACGACGCTCCGGTGACGAGGGCGACTTTCCGTTCAACGTGTTGCTATTTGCCCGCCACGTCGCGCCCGAGCCAGTCGCGGTAGCCGATCGTGCCGAGGACGGCGCCGTCGCCCGGAACCAGCGACCGCTCGCTCAGCTCGCTGCCGAAGTAGCGCGCGTGCGGGTCGGTGACCACCTCGCGCGGGTCGCCCCAGGCGGTCAGCGCCTGGCGGAAGAACTCGTCCATCCGGTACTGCTCGGGCCCGGCGATCTCGACCCTGCCGTTGAGCGGCGCCCCCACCGCGGTCCGGCCGACCGCCTGGGCGACATCGTCACCCGCGATCGGCTGGAACAGCACGGGCGCGATGTGCACCTTGCCGTCCACCGTGCCCTCGTCGGCGATGCCGCGGGCGAACTCGAAGAACTGGGTCGAGTGCACGAGCGAGAACGGGATGCCCGACTTCTCGATCAGCTGCTCCTGAGCGATCTTCGCCGCGAAGTAGCCGTTGTCCGGGATCCGCTCCGTGCCCACGATCGACACCGCGACGTGGTGACCCACACCCGCCGCCGCCTCCGCCTCGAGCAGGTTGCCCGTGGAGGTCTCGAAGAACTTCAGCACCGCGGCCCGCTCGAACGACGGCGAGTTCGACACGTCGACCACCACCTGCGCGCCTGCCAGCACCTCGGCCAGCCCCTCGCCGGTCAGGGTGTCGACGCCGGTGTTCGGCGCCGCGGCCACCGCCTCGTGACCGTGCTCGCCCAGCTTGGCCACCAGTTTCGACCCGATCAGGCCCGTCCCGCCGATTACCACGATCTTCATCGCCATCCCTTTCGCCCCGGCCGGGCCACCTCGTTGCCACCCGGTCGCCGGCTAAGACCGGACAGCCTCCAGGCTTGTGACAGCTGCGGCGAAATTCTTTGCGGCCTCGCGGCTCTCTCTCCTGCACGGGCGATGCGGCCGGCGCGGATCACGGTTACGACGCTGGGCAGGTCCAGGCCCGGATCTCCGCGCAGCTGCCGCCGAGAGCGGAGCTCGAGCTGACGGAACACGCTGCGGTGGCTGCCGGCTGTGCGATGTTGAGTTCCTGCGGGTGAGCTGATCGCCGGGCGGGCTGATGCGACTGTCGCCTGTACGTGGTCCAGCAGGGCGCTCTTGCCGGCGCCCGCCTCGCTACGGCGTGCCCTGGACGGGGGCCTGCCACATCGCGACGATCGCCTCGATCAGGCTGTCGGCCGTGGCGTTCCAGGTGGGCCGGAAGGTGGGCGCGTGGTCGGCCAGGGCCCGTTCCCGCTCGACGCACATCTGCACGATGAGGTGGCGGGCCATGGTGGTGCGTTCGCGGCGGAGCTCGGCGGGCTGGCCGGGGATGCACCGGGCCAGGCCGTCGCTGAAGAGCCGCAACACCGGGGCGGCGGTCAGGGCTTCGTCCACCATGATCGCGTTGAACGCGGGGTCGGCCATGACCTGGGCGGTGAAGCGGGCGTACCAGGTGGGGCTGCCCAGGGTCTCCAGGTGTTCGGTGAACGGACGGACCAGGCAGGCGACCCAGTCGCGCAGGTCGGTGGAGCCGGCGATGTCGGTCATCATGCGCTCGCGGATGCGCTCGATCTGCTCGGCGTGCTTGCGGGCGATCGCGCGGATCAGGTCGGCCTTGGCGCCGAAATGGTAGCTGACCGCGGCGTTGTTGCCCTGCCCGGCGGCCTCGCTGATCTGGCGGTTGCCGACGGCGTGCACGCCGCGTTCGGCGAACAGCCGCTCGGCCGCGGCCAGGAGCGCCTCCCGAGTCGCGCTGACCTGCTCGTCCCGGGTCATCCTGCTGATCATCGTCATTCACCGCACCGGGACTTTCGCGCAGCCCGCGACGGCCCTGTCCCACAGGCCGCCGCAGGTCCTCGGCCGTGCCGGCGAGGCGTGACGGAAGGACAGCCTATTCAAACGACGGGCCGGGGCCGTCCCCGTCGAGGGCTGCTCCGGCTTGACAGGCGTCCGTCCCGCACTAGAGTTTAAATCAATCAATTGACTTAAACCAGGAGGAAACAGTGACGACGATCCCGGAGTACGACATCGCCAGATCGGCGAGGTGCCCGCTGGACCCGGCGCCCGCGATGCGGGCACGGCAGGAGGAGGGCCCGCTGACCCGGGTCCGGCTGTGGGACGGCAGCACCGCGTGGCTGGTGACCGGCCACGCCGAGCACCGCGCCGTACTGGGCCATCCCCAGGTCAGCGTCAAACCCGCGCGCGGCCTCCCCCGGCTCTCCCCCGCGGAGGCCGCGGCCATGGACAGCATGGCCAAGGAGGGCTCGGGCGGCCTCGGCTTCATCATGATGGACGACCCCGAGCATGCCCGCCTGCGGCGGATGGTGACCTCCGCGTTCACGGTCAAGCGGGTGGAGGCGATGCGCCCGGCCACGCAGGAGATCGCGGACGAGCTGATCGACCGGCTGCTCTCCGGTCCGAAGCCCGCCGACCTCGTCGAGGCGTTCGCGCTGCCGCTGCCCTCGCTGGTGATCTCCAACCTGCTCGGCGTCCCGTACGACGACCACGAGTTCTTCCAGGCCAACAGCAGGACCATCATCAATCGCAACTCGACCCCAGAGCAGCGGGGCGGGGCCCAGCGTCGGCTGGCCGAGTACCTGGACGGGCTGATCGGCGAGAAGCTCGCCAAGCCCGCCGACGACCTGCTGTCCGGGCTGGTCGAGCGGGTCAAGGCCGGTGAGCTGTCCCGGCCGGAGGCCGCCCGCATGGGCGTGCTGATGCTGTTCGCCGGCCACGAGACCACCGCGAACATGATCACCCTGGGCACCCTAGCCCTGCTGCAACACCCCGAGCAGCTCGCCCTCCTCCGCGACGGCGACGACCCGAAGCTGGTCGCCTCGGCGGTCGAGGAGCTGCTGCGGTACCTAACGATCACGCACGGCGGGCTGCGGCGGGTGGCGCTGGCGGACCTCGAGATCGCCGGCCAGGTCATCCGGGCCGGTGAGGGCATCATCACGGTCAACGAGACCGCCAACCGCGACCCGTCCGTCTTCCCCGACCCGGACCGGCTGGACCTCCAGCGCAACCCCCGGCTGCACGTCACCTTCGGCTACGGGGTGCACCAATGCCTGGGGCAGCCGCTGGCGCGCATGGAGCTGCAGGTCGCCTACCCCGCCCTCCTGCGGCGGATCCCCACCCTGGCGCTCGCCGCCGAGCTGGAGCAGATCCCGTTCAAGCACGACGGGTTCGTCTACGGGGCCTACGAGCTGCCCGTCACCTGGTGACATCGAGGAGAAGAACGTGAAGGTCATCATTGAGCAGGACAAGTGCGTCGTGTCCGGGCAGAGCGTGATGGCCACCGCCGCCGTGTTCGACCAGCATGACGAGGACGGGATCTCGTCCTGCCGAACGACGGCCCGTCGCCCGTGGAGATAACGCTTCGCGCCCGGAAGGACCCTCCGACCTGCCGCTGAGCCCGATCTGCGGATGTCGCACCCATTGACCTCGACCGCCTCGACGACGGTGTCGATGGGCTCGTAACGGCGAATATCCACAGCCGTGATCGTTTCTCCGCTTTGTGACACTTTCCGGCGCAGCTCGCCGAGCAGGTTCCTGACGCGACCGAGGGAGGCGCTTACGCGCATCCACCACGGGTCGTCCCTGGACCAGTGGTCGCGGCGAGCCCACAACTGCATACGGATCGCCAGGGGTCAGCGCTGGGTCGTCGGTGATCAGGCCCGGCCGCCGCGCCTCCTGCCGAGAAGCACCCCGGCCCCGAGGGCGACGACTGCCGCCGCCCCACCCACCACCAGTCCGCGGGGCGGTTTGCTCCGGGTCACACGCGAACGCTCCGCCACCGCCTCACCTGCCTGGATGGCCTTCTGGTACTCCTCTTCAACGATCCTGTTGAACCGCCGGTCGTGACGGTTACGCTCGCTTGCCTGGAACCAGATCCGATTGTGTTCCCAGTGCTCCCGGCCGAGCCGCGACGTGAACCTGGCGGCCATCGCCATCCGCAGCTCGGGTGACGGCAGTTCCTTCAGCGCGTGGAACGAGCGGTACAGGCCGAGCTGCATGTTGATGTACGCCCACCGCCGCATCTCCTCCGCCCCCTCCGCGGTGCCGTCCCATTCCGCGCCCTCCATCTGCATAAGTGACGGATCCTCTATCGCGAAACGCATCATCTCGACATGGAGCGTCCGCACAGCTGTCTCCGACGAGATCCGAGCCGTCCGGGCCTGGAAGGCCACCGAAACGGCCAGTACCAGGAGTGACACCGCGGTCAGCAGCGCGACGGCGGAGCCGTAGGCGTCGCCGACGTCAGCAAGCGAGGCCCAATCGATACCCGCCGCGCTGGCGAGCTGACCGAGCGCGAACGGCGATGCCAGAAGCATCAGGAGGATCGCGAGCCCCGCCGCCACCCCACCGACCCACTTCGCGACAGCCCTCGCCATAACCCCGTCCCTCCCCGAAGGATGCCACCCTCAGTTACATCAACCTCCACAACGACCGCATTACAGCGGGCCGTGGGGAGCGGAGCGCGATCGATATCTGACCTTTGATGACTTCGACGGTGGAAGGAACATGGCGGCATGGTCGGCGTCGGCGGCACCCTGGCCGAGGCACTGGCCAGCCCGCGAAGCAATCTCACGTAATCCGCCGTGGCGGCGGTGGCGGGAGGCACTCAAAGCTCACCAGGCCCAACGGGCGCGGTAGAGATGGCGAAACGCCGAGTTCGTGGCGCTCCCCCCGATCGAGCGGCCGACTGGCCTGAGGTTGACAGTGCAGCCGAACCCGTATGACGAGGATGCGTTCCCGGTCGGCGATTCCACCGCTGGCGGCGTACGCGCCGGAGGGCGAGTCCTCATCGCCGGGACGAGGATGCTGGAACGCCCTCCCGACTACCATCCAAGCGCCCGGTAGCACCCGGCGCACAGGTCGTCGTCGGCGAAAGCGCCAACGGGCGTGACCTCGCGTTATTCTCGCCGACGTAGTCCACGAAGCGAGTCAGGCCGCAGATCATGCGGGTCCGGCCACACAGCAGTGCGATCGCTTCTTCCGGGTGGGCAGAGGTCTCCTCTTGCGGTGAAGTACCGCTGGGTGTCGACGTCGTGGTGCCGAACGTGCCGCGCGCCCGTCGCGGCGTCCACGAGCACGTGGAGGGCGGTGGGCAGACCGTCCGGCCGGGTGCCGGTGAGGAGCACATCCCAGGCCAGCGGAGGTACGCGGGACGCGGCGGTGTCGCCGATCCCCTCGATCGCCAGGCGCGGTGAGCCGCTCGGCTCGTACGGGAAGCTCTTGGCCGCGATCGCCACGGCCGCCTGGCCGGGCACCCGGGACGTGGTGGACAGGGTGCTCAGCGCCGAAAGGGTGCGGCTTTCCTGAGCCTAGTCCCCGTGCGTGATGACGTCCCCGCCGAGCACCGGTAATCCCTGGTAGGCGCGGTCGTGGTGGGTGTGCTTGACGCCGTCGGGACCGGTGACGGTGCGCGAGGCGTGCAGCTTCTCGCCCGGCGCCGCGTACGCCGGCGACACGCCTGATGGCGGCCGGAAACCGATCTTTCCTGTCACCATGACCATGGATCAAGATCCCCGATCAACAGCCGCCGAGGGCAGCATGTGCTCGAAGACCGCCCAAAACGATCTCGGGAAAGATCTCGTTGAGGCGGGCGCCGCGCCGGATCTGGATGCGCACAGGCGCAGCCTCCACGCAAGAGGCCTGTGTCAGCTCGTAATGCGGAGTATCCGCAAACTGCATTTCGTGCGACGCCATTTGGATAGCCGCTGTCGCATTCGACTCCTACAGTTCATTTCCAGAACGGTCAGCGCCGATTCATCGTTTGGGAGGCCCCATGCGCCACACCGTATTCACCGTAGCCGCAATCGCTGCTCTTGGCAGCTTTCTCATGTTCCCAGCCGCTGCTGCCGCGACACCGGACGGGAGTGTGCGCATCACCAGCGCAAGCACAACGTTTGACGGTCCCGTCCACGAGTGAGCGACACTCATCTGGCCGCTGGTTAGGCTTCCTGTCCGCCGCCAGGTGAGGCGCGGAGTGCCGCCTGCGGGACGTACAGCGTCCAGCTGTGCGTGCGGGCCCGTGCCCACACGCGCGGCAATCTGGTGTGCCGCGCTGGGGCCGTCGTGGGCGGCCCGCGTCGGCCGCCGCCATCACCGCGCGGCAGGCCGCCCTGGTCTGCCCCGCCCTGGCCATCACCGTCGAGGAGTGACCGAAGGCGGCCAGGGCCGATGATGACGACCGGCGCCTGCGCCGTGTTCAGCACCGCCGCCGCCAGCACGACGGAGACCCTCTCGAAGCGCGGCGCCGGCCGCTCCTTCGAGACGGTCGAGCCGCCCGACGTGGCTACACGTACGACGACCGAAACTGTCGGCCCCGGCCTCTACGGTCACTGTCCGCGGACGATTCCCCCACCGAACGCGGAGAGACCATGGCGATCACGCTGCGCACCTTCCGGGACACCGTCTCCACCCCGTACGCCGGCTTCCATCTCGGCGACCTGTGCGGCGCCGTGGGAGGCCCGTCGGTGAGCGACGGCATCCTGGACACCCAAGCCGGCTGGATGCGTATCGAGAGCACCTCCCGCGGCAGGACCGATGTCCGCGTGGAGAGCTGGGACGCCGCTCCGCCACCCGCCCCCGACCCTTGGGTGGCGGCGGGTGAGAGCACCTACCTCAGCGCCGCCGGGATCGTGGCCATCGGCGACGACGAGGGCGACAGCTCCCTCGACGCCCTCGTGCTGGGCCCGCCTCACTTCCTGTACGGCGTGCGCGCCTACCACGTGCCATCGGCCAGGAGCAGCGACAGCGACTTCTGGGAGGACCCGCGGCAAGCACACGTGCTGTTACGTTTCTGGCCGCTCCGCGACGCCTTCGACCCGGCACGCCACGCGCTCCCGCGCTCGCCCGAAGGCTCGCCTCGCCCGTCCGGTTACGTCCCCTCGCTGGACTGGCCCGTCCTGCGGGAACGTACGGCGCCGCCGCCCCAGGACGAACCCGAGCCGGACGTGACCGACGACCCCTATCCCTGGCGCACCCTCGCCGAACATCGGCGCCGCACCGGGATCCGCCACGCCCTCAACCCCGAGGGCGCGCCGACGTACTTTGTCCGCAGGCAGGATCTGACCGCCTTCGGCGAGCCGGATCCCGGAACGTCTCACCGCCTCGACGCGCCGGCCCCGGCGATCGTCACCGTCCTCGCCGGCGACGGCGACCTGCTCACCGTACGGAACGCGGCTCCTGCCGAGTCCGCCCGTGTCCAGGCCGCGGAGCGGGCCTGGCCGGGCTCGTCCTGCTGATGTTGCCCTTGATGGGCTTCTCGTGCGAAGCAGGGAGCACGGACGCGGTGACCGGGCCATCACTGGTGCGCGTCGTCCCGGAACCTGTACCAAGGCCCCATCAGGTGCCGCACATCGCTCGGCCGGCTCGCGGGGCTCCAGACATAGCCGTAGCCGTCCCCGTCCCGGTACTTGCCCCGGTAGAAGTAGACCTGCTGGTCCTCCCGCCGGACGAACTCGAACGAGAGGCTTCCGATGCTCTGATCCCTGAGTTCGGCGCCCTCCCCCAGCGTGCGAGCCACCGCCGCCATGTCCCCTGACGAGTGGGCGAAGCGCAGTTCCTCGGCGAAGATCAGGGCCAGGACCAGGATCGCGGCCAAGAGCGCCGCCGCCAGGTAGGCAGGCCTTACCACGCGGGTCCTCTCGGTCATGTGGTCATCTTCACATGACGCTCGCCGAGGAGTCGCATGAGCTGGTGCGCGACCAGGGCCACCCGGCGGCCGGCACCACGGCGAGCCGGGCCGGAAGCATGCGGTCCGGCCGGCGCGGCACCGACGGCGACGAGCTCGGCGTTCGGTCGTGGCGGGCACGGAAGCGGGCCGAGGATACGTTCGGTCGTGGCGGGCACGGAAGCGGGCCGAGGCGACGTTCGCCGGACGGCCTGCCCGAGGCGGGGTGTCCGCTAACGTGATCCGATGTCCCGCCTACCCGTTCTCTGCGTCGCCGTCCTGACCGTTGCCGCCGGGTTGGGGGTGCGCGCGTTGTTCGACGGCCCCGTGTCGAAGTACGCGGGCGACGCCCTCTACACCGTGTTGATCTACACCCTCGTGCTGCTGGTCCTGCCCAGGGTGCGCCCCTGGGTGGCCGCGGCGGTGGCGACCGGGGTGAGCTGGGTGATCGAGTTCGCCCAGCTCGGGGAGATCCCGGCCGTGCTGCGGCCGCTGCTGGGCAGCACGTTCAACCCGCCCGACCTCTTCTGGTACGCGGTGGGCGCCGCGGCGGCCTGGGCCGCGCACACCCTCTGGCTGCGCGACCCGGGCCGGCCACAGGCGTGAAGAAAAACCGCTGAGCGGCGAACTCCGGGGTGACAGTTCCCTTCGAAAGGACGCCGTGGCTGCACCACCTGACGCCAGTGACGTGATGGAAGACGTCACCGTGGTCGAGCGGTCGATGGACAACCCTGACCTTTTCGCCCTCCTGTACGACCGGTACTTCAACGAGCTCTACCGATATCTGGTCGCCCGGCTCGGCAGCGAGCAGGGCGAAGATCTGGTCGCGGACGCCTTCCTGATCGCGTTCAACGGCAGAGGCGGCTTCGACCCCCGGCGAGGCACCGTACGGTCGTGGTTATACGGCATCGCGACCAACGTCGTGGCCCGCCACCGCCGCAGGGAAGGCCGCCGGCTGAACGCCCTCAGCAAGGTCCCGGCCGAGGTCTCCGCCGACGGGCACGAGGACCGGGTGACCTCGCAGCTCGCGGCGGAGGCCAGCAGGCCGGAGCTGGTACGCGGGTTGAAAGGGCTCGCCAAGGGCGATCGTGACGTGGTGTTCCTGCTCGTGTTCGGCGGGCTCGGCTACGAGGAGATCGCCACCGCGCTGGACATACCGGTCGGGACCGTCGGGTCCCGGATCAACAGGGCGAGGAAGAAGCTGCGCACCGCCCTTGGCGACGTCAACCCGATGAGGGAGTGGTGATGGACGAGCTCAAGCTGATCGAGACCGTGTTCGCGGAGCCGGAGCCCACACCGCAGGCCGCCGCGGCGGGGCGGGCCCGCTTCCTCCGGCTGGCACACGAGGCACCGGGGCACCCGGCCGGCCGGCCGCGCCGCGGGTGGGCCGCCGCGCTGCCGGTCCGGCGCGTCGCCCTGGTCGGCGCGCTGGCGGTGGCGCTCACCGCCGGCATCATCGTCACCGAGGTGGGTCTGGGCGGCTCCGGCCCGAACGCCCCCGGGCACCTTCTCGCCGCGCCTCCGGCCGACGCCAAGGCACTGCTCGGTCTGGCCGCGCGGGCCGCCGCCGGCCAACGTGACACGGTGCCGTCCCGCGGCCAGTACGTCCACACCAAGACGCTGGCCCAGCGCAGCCTGTACACCAAGGACAAGTCGGGCACAACGCAGTACACCAAGGTGCTGGCCAACGAGGAACGCTGGGAGGCCGCCGACGTGGGCAAGCCCTGGCTGAGCCGCGAGCAGGGCCTGTCGGCCACGGGACCGGCGCCCCGGCGTTTCTGGGACCACGGCGTCGAGGACATCCTCTCGGAGTCGTCGGGCTGCCCCGGCCAGCCGGCCTACGCCCGGCTGGGCGCCTGGCCGACGGAACCCGCCCGGGTGCGCGCGAAGATCGTGGCCGACACGGGCGAGAAGCCGCTGCGCATCTGGTCCTCCCTCCAGGGCCTGATCCGCGAGTCCGTGGTACGGCCCAGCCTGGGCGCGGCGCTGTACCAGGTGGCAGCCGGCCTGGACGGCATCCTGCTCATCGACGACGCCGTGGACGTCGCCGGCCGCCCCGGGCTGGCCGTCGCCATGGACGAGGGCGACGGCATCCGGTCCGAGCTGATCTTCGACCGGCAGACCTATCGCTACCTGGGCGAGCGCAGGGTGAACACCAGGGACCGCAAGGTGGAGCTGCCCCGCGGCGGCGAGTACATCGAGAAGAAGGGTGCGGTGACCGGCACCGCCGTGCTCGCCGTCGATCTCGTCCCGGGCCTGCCCGAGGTGTCGCCGAAGGCGTCCCGCATGAAGATTCCCTGCTGAGGCTTTCCCCCACATCCGGCCTTTCCGGCCGGGAGTTCAGTTTCGCATGCCCGCATTTGAACGAAGGAGCACACCCATGTTCATCGCCAAGGCCGTCGCGGCCACCCTGCTCGCCGGTTCGTTCGGCGCTCTGACACCGCCGTCGGGGGACGACGCCGCGTACGACAAGCAGCGGCAGATGGAGGACAGGCGCGTCGCCTGCATGACGGAGCAGGGCTTCGACTACGTGGCCGCGCCGGCGCCCGAGCGCCGGTGGCAGCCCGGGGAGCGGGAACGGCTCACGGGCGACCTCGAGGCGCTGCGGACGTACCGGGCCAAGTACGGCTTCGGCGTCTGGTCCCCGAATGTCTATCCGAAGGACGAGGTGGTCAATCCCACCTCGGCGGAGAACCCGAACGACAAGACGCTGATGTCGCTCTCGGCCGGCAAGCTGAAGAAGTGGCGCGCGGCCGACGACGCCTGCTTCTCCCGGGCGGTCAAGGAGGTGCTGGGCAAGACGGTCACCTCCCAGGAGGACTACTACACCCGGCTCGACGCGGCGGTGCAGGAGTCGCTGAGCGTCCTCGATCAGGACAAGGAGCTCGTACGGCTGGGCAAGCAGTTCGCCACGTGCCTGGGGGTCGGCGAGACCAGGCCGACCGCGCTGGACGGCCTGAGCCACACGAAGATGGTGCGGCAGGCCTCGGAGGTCGCCAAGAAGGCCTGGAAGGGCGAACTGCCCAGGGCGCCGAAGGGCAAGACCGTCATCTTCCGGCCGAACCTGAAGCCGGAGCAGGCCAAGCCGTACCTGGCCAAGGAGATCAAGGCGGCCCTGAAGGACCTGGAGTGCGGAAAGGCCTTCTACCCCGCCTTCTCGCCCAAGGCCGTGGAGATCGCGTCGCGGGTCTACCAGGAGTTCGGCAGGGAGGGCGCGGCGCAGGCGATCGCGTCCCGGATCTACTGGAAGCTCATCTGACGGGGGCCTCCTGACGGCTCGTCAGCCGGCGCTGATCCGGTTGACGAAGACGCCCAAGGGGATGGACAGGATGAGACTCAGGCCGAGCAGCAGCCATTGGTCACGCTTCTGGCGAGCCGATTCGGCCTGGAATCTCTGGTACATGACCGAGGCGACGGCATCGGCCTCCTCCTTGTCGAGGCTGAGCACGTGCTGCTGCTCCTCGGCGCGGCGCAGGAGCGTTCTGTAGATTCCTTCCGTCTCGTGACTTGTGCCGTCAGCTTTTCCGATATACGGGAGACGATGACGAGCAGCACGTGCGAGCCCTTGGAGGTCAGCACGCAAAGGGCCCTGGGCGGGTCGATCCGCCCCTCTGCCGCCTTGTTGTGGAGGGCGTCCCGGTAATGGGCCTTCCGGCAGTCGTCGTAACCGTAGGAGTCGGCGGCGGGAAGTGTGGCGATGCGTTTGGAGTCCCTTCGGGGATATAGCGTCATCTTTCCTTTGACATCGAAGTGGCCCAGGTCCTGCACGTCTTTCCAGTCGCCGGCGGTCACCCCCCAGTCGCCCCGTCCGGAGTCGAGGTCGTACCCCCCGGCCGGCCACCATGGTGAGCGTTCCACTGCGAAGCACCGGCGGACCCGTCGGAGTGGGGTCGGGTCCCCACGGGTGGCGTCGTGGAGGCGGAGGTCGAGGGGGCAGGCCGCGCGACCGGGTCGTCCCTCTTCCAGAAAAGCGTCCTGGCGACGACGACGACGAGCAGCGTGACGACCACGGCCAGGACGAGAAATACATCCCGCCGCCCGGAAGTCACCTTCACGGTATTGGGATTGTCGCGATCCGCCATTTCGGCTCCCACCTTTCGACGGCGGCGCTCCACACGACCTAATGACGCCCGCCCGGGCGACGCAGGTGACCGGGAAAGGGCGTGGATGCCGAATGGTGACCGGCGTTCCGCGCCCCGGCGGAGGCGGAACGCATACGGTCGGCAATGCCATTATGACGCAACGCATTCATTGCGGAGATTCCACCAATTCTGTAAATTCAGTGGCGATACTCCTCACCATTAACGTATTAACCGGTGTCGTCCTTACCGCCGTTATCGCGTACCTGGCGGGCGGCGGGCGACGCAGCTCTCCCGGCGGGGGCGCGCGAACGGCACCACCTGCGCGTACACCCGGATTCACGGCTGGCATGGGGCAGGTGGGAATGACGACGGTCGGAGAACCGGATCGGGCCGCTCCCGGCGGGACGCGGCCGTGGCCGGTCGGGGCGGCACGGTGGTACCGCCGGGACCCGCTGGGGTTCGTCGAGCACGCCACCCGCGAGCGGGGCCCGGTGTTCCGGTTGCCCGACGACGGGTCGCTGTGCGTGGCCGACCCGGCGGAGGCCCTGCGGGTGCTGCACGACGAGGAGGGCCACTACGACGACGTGTCCGACTTCTTCCACGTCCGCGGCGGCCGGCTGGAGCCGCGGGAGACGCAGGTCGCGATCGGGCGGGCGGCCCGCGCGACGTTGCGCGCCCACCTGACCGCGCATCGCGAGCGGCTGCCCGCCGTGGTGGCGGAACTGGGCGAGGTGAGCGCGTGGCCCGCGGCCGGGCGCGCCGCCACGTACCGGTTCCTGGCCGAGGCGCTGCTGCGGCCGGACAGCCCCTCGCCCCTGCGGGAGCTGATGGAGCAGGTGGTGCGGAACGACGTCCTGATCCGCCCCAGCGGCCGGCTGGCGAGCGTGATGCGGCGGGCGCTGTGGGCGCGCGCGGTGCGGGCGCTGACCGGCGAGGTGCTCGCCCGCCGGGCCGGCCCGCGGCCCGGCGGGCCGGGCGACCTGCTGGACGCCGTACTCGGGGCCGCCCCGCCCGACACGCCTGCCGCGCAGCTCGCCCAGGTGTACCTGCTGCTGTTCCGGACGTCGGTGGCGCCGGTGGCCCACGTGGTGGCCTGGGCGCTGCTGGAAGCCGCGACCGACGGCGTCGACCTGGCGGCCGTGGCCGCGGAGTCGGCCGTACGGGAGTCGCTGCGGCTGTGGCCGGTGGCCTGGCTGCTGGGCCGCCCCGTGCTCCGCGCCCATCAGGTCGGCGGCGTGCGGCTGGAGCCGGGAGAGAGCGTGTCGGTCTGCGCCTATCTGCTGCACCGCGACGAACGGCACTGGCCGCAGGCCACCCGGTTCCGGCCCGGCCGGTGGGACGGCCCCGGCCCCCGCGGGCCCTACCTGCCTTTCGGCGGCGGCCCGTTCACCTGCGCCGGCGCCGTCGTCGCCCGCAACCTGGCCTCCGACCTGCTCGCCGCCGTGGCCGACGGCGCCCGGCTGGAGGTACGCGGCGGCCGCGGGCAGCCGCACGTCGCGGGCATCATCACCCCTCCCCCGTTCCAACTCCGCCGGACCCCCTTCGGTCGTCAGGAAAGGAGGTGAGCTACATGAGGAAGTTGCTGCGCCGGGTCACCGGCCGCCGGATCAACCGGCAGGCATGGTTCATCTGGTAGTCCATCTCCGTCCGCCGTGGGGGGGGAGGGAGG
>NZ_JBIEIS010000061.1:0-12104 GCF_043496855.1 Nonomuraea sp. JJY05 | reverse complement strand
CCCGCCTCCCCCCCACGGCTCCCGACGGGGCGGGGCACCCGCACCCAGGAGGCACGCATGTCGCACGCGGATGAGACGCTGGCCGCCTACGAGAGCATCGCGGCCCGTTACGACGAGCTGAACGCGCGGATGGACACCTCCGGCCTGGTGGCCCGCTTCACGGAGGCGATCGATCGGTACGGGTCGGGCGGTCGGCGGCTGCTGGACGCCGGCTGCGGGACCGGCCGCAGCAGCGTGGCCTTCCGCGAGCGCGGGTTCGAGGTGACCGGCTACGACCTGTCCCCCGCGATGGTCGCGGTGGCCCGCCGCCGGCCCGGGGCCGGGGAGATCCGGTTCCTGGCGGGACGGCTCCAGGAGCCCCCTCCCGAGCTGACCGGCTTCGACGTGGTCGCCTGCGTGGACGTGCCGATGACGTACCTGACCGGGGCGGACCAGCTACAACGGGCGTTGACGGCCGCGCGCGACCAGCTCGCCGAGGACGGGGTGCTGGTCTTCGACCTGAACACCATCGGCTACTACCGCCGCATGTTCAGCGTCCCCACGGTCGCCGACCGGGGCGACCGGTACGTGGCCTGGTTTGCGGAGTCCCCGCGGATCGAGGCCGACGCGGTCGTGGTCACGCAGTTCGACCTGTTCGAACGGAACGGCACGGGCTGGGAGCGGCTGTCGATGCGCCACGTGCAGCAGCACCACTCCGACCGTACGGTGCGCAAGGTCGCCGAGCAGTCGGGACTGCATGTCGTGGCCGCCCACGGGCTGGTGGGCACCTCGACGCGGGACCCGGCCGACGAGGACGCCCACGACCGGATCCTGTACGTCGCCCGCCGGGCCGGGTGACGTCGGGCGGGATGGCGCCACGGCCAGGCAGGCACCCCACTGGCTGGACACCCGAGCCCGAGCGGGGATCAAGTTTTGATCGCGGTCCCCTGGGCGGAGACGAGGCGCCAGGCGCCGTGGGCGCCGGCGGCGTAGACGTGGGTGTAGCGGCTTCCGGCGCCGAACGTGGCGCCGTCGGGGTTGGTGAAGTTCATGCGGGTACGCCCGACGACGATGCCCACTGTGCCGATGACCCGGACGATCGCCTCGTCCGGGAACGAGTGGATCCGCGGGAACCGGAGGGAGCCGGAGGCCACCAGGTCGAGCAGGATCCCCCTGTCGGCGACGGCCCCGTCCTCGACCCCGACCAGGAGGAAGTCGTCCGCCAGGAGTTCCTCCAGAACGGCGAGATCGCTTGCCACCAGGGCGTCGAAGAAGCTCTGGTCGTGCTTGAGGAGGGTGACCCGATCCGAACTGCTCATGTCCCGACGGTAGACGTTGACGCCGGTGACAAGGTCAAGCCGGCCCCCGGGTTCCGGAGCACAGCCGCACCCCTATCGCTCCTCGACCGCATCCCCGGCGGCGCCTACCTCCCGGACTTCCTCTGCCCTCTCGCCTCCTCCGCACCTGCCGCCGGTCTGCGGCAGGTCATCTCCGCCCCGGCCACACGCGTCGGCTTCGGACACGGCGTCAAGCTCTCCAGGCCATCCGCTCGCTCCGGCAAGCGCTGGAACTGATCTATCCGAGCACCGGGTAGTTCGCGCGGAACACGTTGTGCGGGTCACGCATTCGCTTGATCTCCCGCAGCCGCGCGAGCGCGCTGCCGGAGAAGGACTTCGCCGCCGTGTCACCGGGGGACAGCACGGTGTACGGCTTGCGGCCGCTGACGTAGGCCTCCAGGTCGGCCACGACCTGGGCCTGCTTGGCGCGCGTCGCATCGGCCACGTGCGGCAGGCCGAGACCCAGCAGGCCGAGCAGGTACGGCTCAGCCACCGCGCCGCTCGCACCGGCCCCGCCGCCCGGCTCGGCGAGCGCCCCGCCCAGGTGCCTGATCTGCACGTTGATGAGTGGTTCGACCGGCTTGGCGAGCAGGAGCTCCACCGCGTCCGCGTCCAGGCCGGTGAGCAGCTCCGCACGAGCGATGGATGGGGCCGGATCGGTGGGCTCGGCGGTGATGTCACCCAGGTCGGCAACCGGGACGACACCGCGGCTGTCGGAGATCGCGCCCTCGATCTTGTCGAGGCGTGCCAGCAGGTCCTCCCCCTGAGCCGCCTCACCCAGGTAGGCCAGATCCAGCGTCACCATCGGCGACGCGCCGGGAGGCTGGAGCCGGTTGATCCAGACGCTGAGTTCACGCGGCGCCTCGGCGGTGAGCTCCAGGAACGCGTCGTACACCTCCCTGGTCCGGTGCTCCGGCCAGATCACGCGCCCGCCGTACAGGACTGGCACGGGATACAGCTCGAGTTCGAGGGCGGTCACCACCGCGAAGTCCCCGCCACCGCCGCGCAGCGCCCAGAACAGCTCGGGATCGGACTCGGCGGTCACCCGGCCCGGCTCGCCATCGGCGTCCACGATGTCGATGGCCCGCACGCTGTCGGAGGCGAAGCCGTACTTGCGACCGAACCAGCCGACCCCGCCTCCCAGGGTGTAGCCGGTCACGCTGACCCCCGGCGCGCTGCCGGCCAGGCCGGTCAGGCCCAGCGGACCGGCCGCCGCCAGCACCTGCCCCCACTTCACGCCCGCGCCCACCCGGACCACGCGCTCCTCCGCGCGTACCTCCACCTCGTCCAGCAGGCCGGTACGCAGCAGGATCAGGCCTTCCACGTCACCGGAGGCGCCATGCCCGCTCGGCTGCGCGGTCACCGTCATACCCGCCCGCCGCGCGTAACGCACGAGCGCCGCCACGTCATCGGCATCCGCGGCCTCCGCCACGGCCGCCACCGGCTGCCTGACGGTCAGATTCCACGCGGTGGCCGCCTGTTCGAAGCCGTCGTCATCGGGCAGGAGCACGCGCCCCTTGAGGACACCGCGCAAATCGTTGATCGTCATCGTCGTCTCCCTTTTCGAGTTCTCAGAAAATGCGAAGGAATACCGTGCTGCACTGCGGGGACGTCAGGCGGGCTGCGCGGCGGGCGCTGGGGTGGAGGTCTCTTGGGCCTTGCGCGCCTTGCTGGTCTCGCGGAGGATCAGCAACCCCGTGACCGCGATCAGCACCGAGGTCAGGCCGTGGATGGCGAACGCGGCGGCCGTGGAGCCGTGGTGGGCCAGGACGTTGACCATGTCGCCGAACGGGGCGACGGCCACCATCAGCAGGACCGAGCCCAGGGCGCGGCGGTGGCCCGTCACCAGCAGGACGCCCATAGCCAGGCCCATCGCGATTTCGCGGCTGCCCTTCACGATAGGGAAGCCGCTGTCACCAGAGGGCCAGTTCGGCAGGCCCGGGAAGGACGTCTC
Organism: Nonomuraea sp. JJY05; assembly: GCF_043496855.1. NCBI lineage: Bacteria > Bacillati > Actinomycetota > Actinomycetes > Streptosporangiales > Streptosporangiaceae > Nonomuraea > Nonomuraea sp. JJY05. The sequence continues at coordinate 8,834 of NZ_JBIEIS010000061.1, read as the reverse complement.
GAGGGGCAGGACGAAGGACAACCCGAGGTAGAGGGTGAACAGGACGACAGCGGTGGCCAGGACGGTGTTGATCTTCTTCAGCGACATTGTTCTTCTCCTTGCGAGTCTTTGGGAGTTTGGTGAGCTTCGTGGAGCTCGGTGGGCTCGGGAGTCCTATGGGTCTGGTCAGGCGGCGCGGACGCGGCTGATGTGGCGGGCGTAGCGGGGGCGGCCGATGATGTGCCAGATGCCGCGTACCAGAGCGGGAAGGGCGGACAGGAGCGTGTCGCGCTCCTCCGCCCCGGCGGCGGCCTCCCACGGCGGCCACAGCAGCTCGTCCTCGCCCTCGTGGTGGTTCTTCAGCCCCAGCCGGTAGTCGCGGAAGTGGTCGGCGATCACCTTGGCGCGAGCGGTGTCACCTGGGGCGACCGCCGCGACGAGCTCCATCAGCAGCCGCGACTCGCGACGGAAGGCGCGGTGGACGATCTCCATGTCCTGGGTGTCCACGCTCATTTCGTTCCTGCCCTTCATCGGTTCCACGTGTTAAGGCTGCTCACGGCGTTTGGAAGGGACTTGGAAACGATTTGGAACACCCGCGCGCGTAGGATGCTCCACGTCATGGTCTTGATCCGGGTTTTGGGCTCTTTCGGCGCCGAGGTGAAGGGCGAGCCCGTCCCCCTGGGCGGGCCGCGGCAGCGCGGCGTCCTGGCCCTCCTGGTCGCGGCGCGCGGACAGGTCGTGTCGGTCGACCGGATGATCGAGGACCTCTGGCGCGGCGAGCCGCCGTCCCGTGCGCTGGCCTCCCTGCAGGCGTACGTCTCCAACCTGCGCCGGCTGCTGGAGCCCGGCCGCCCGCCCCGAACCCCGGCCCGCCTCCTGGTGAGCGCCTCCCCCGGCTACGCGCTGCGGCTGCCGCCGGAGTCGGTGGACGCCTGGCGTTTCGAGGACCTGCTCAACGAGGCCCGCACACTCACCGAGCCTCAGGCCGCCCGCGCCCGGCTGGCCGAGGCACTGAGCCTGTGGCAGGGACCCGCGTTCGCCGAGGTCGCCGACGAGCCGTGGGCCGCCGCCGAGACCGCCCGCCTGAACGAGCTGCGCCTGGTCGCCCGCGAGCTCCACGTCGCGGCGGGCCTGCGGACGGGCGACCCCGCCTTGGTGGTCCCCGAGGCCGAGCGCCTCACCCGCGACCAACCCCTGCGCGAAGAGGGCTGGCACCTGCACGCCCTGGCGCTGTGGAGCAGCGCCCGCCAGGCCGACGCCCTGGCGACGCTCCGCCGCGCCCGCGCCACCTTCGCCGACGAACTCGGTCTCGACCCCGGCCCCGACCTGGTCGCCCTGGAAGAGGCGATCCTCGCCCAGCGCATCGACATCCTCCGCAGGGCCGTCCCCCCACTCCCGGCCACCGAACCCCCACACGCCACGCCCTCGCACGATGCGCGCCTGCACGACGCGTCCCCGCATCGCGCGACCTCGCACCGCGCGACCTCGCACGACGCAACCCTGCATCGCGCTGCCTCTTTCGTGGGGCGGGAGGGCGAGCTTGCCGCGCTGGTTTCGGCCGCGGGGGAGGCCGCCGCCGATGGGGCGCGCGTCGCTCTTGTCACTGGGGAAGCGGGGCTGGGCAAGTCGACGCTCTTGGAGCACCTCGGCGCGCAGTTGGAGCGCGACGGCTGGCTCGTCGCCGCCGGGCGTTGTCCGGAGGTCGACGGCGCGCCGCCCGCGTGGGCGTGGGTCGAGGCGCTGCGGGCCGTCGCCGCGACGGTTCCTCCGGGGGAGTTCGCGGAAGACCTGGCGCCGCTGCTCTCCGACTCCGTGCCGGTGGACGGCGACGCCGCCGCCGGGCGGTTCCGGCTGCGCCGGGCCGTGTGGGGCTGGCTCGCGGCGGCCGCCACGGAACGGCCGGTCGCCGTCGTGCTGGACGACCTGCACTGGGCGGACACGACCACGCTGGGGCTGCTCGGCGGCGGCGTCGGCGTGCGGGCCCCGATTCTGGTCGTCGCGGCGTACCGCCCGGACGAGAGCGGGCACCTCACCGAGACGCTGGGTGCGCTCGCCCGCACCGCGCCGCTCCGGATCCCGCTGCCCGGGCTCGACGGCGCGGCGGTGGCCGAGCTCGTACGGGCCGAAAGCGAGGCCGACGACGCGACGGTGGCGGGGATCGCCGAGCGCACCGGCGGCAACCCGTTCTACGTGCGGGAGAGCGCGCGGCTGCTGAGCGGCGAGGGTGCGCTGGTCGCGCTCTCCGAGGTTCCCGAGGGCGTACGGGACGTGCTGCGGCGCCGGCTGGCAAGGCTCCCCGAGAGCGGCGTGTCCGTCCTGCGGCTGGCGGCGGTGGCCGGCAGGGAGAGTTCGGTGGACGTGCTCGTGCAGGCCGCCGACTGCGACGGGGACGGCGTGCTGGACGCGCTGGACGCGGGCGTCATCGCCGGGTTGCTCGACGAGCCGGCGCCTGGGCGCGTCCGGTTCGTTCACGCGCTGGTCAGGGACACGCTGGTCGCCGACGTCAGCCGGTTGCGGGCCGCGAGGATGCACGCCCGGATCGCCGCCGCCCTGGAGGGCACTGGCGACGTCGCGGCGCTCGCCCATCACTATGCGCGAGCGGGATCGCCGAAGGCCGTCGGCTATTGCGTGCGGGCCGCCGAGCTGGCCGAGGCGCGCTACGCCCACGACGTGGCGGCTGCCCTCCTCACCGACGCGGTCGCCAACGCCAGCGAACCGGACGAGCGCGTCGGCCTGCTCGGCAGGCTGCTCCGGGCGCAGATCAGGGCCGGGGCCGTCGCCGCGGCCAGGGAGACGCGCGAGCAGGCCGTGGAGTACGCCGAGTCGATCGGCCGCGACGACCTGATGATCGCCGCGTTCACCGCCTGGACCGAGCCCACCCCCTGGCAGGTCCGCACGTACGGCACCGTCGACCGTCCCGTCGTCGGCCGCCTCAGCCGCCTGCTCAAGCGGACCGGTCTCGCCCCCGACGTGCGCTCCCGCCTCCTCATCGCGTACGCCAACGAGCTGGTGGGCGAGGACGATCCGACGGTCATGGCGGCGGCGCGGGAAGCCCTCGACCTCACCACCGATCCCCGTCTCCGGGCCGCGGCGCTCCTGGTCCTGGCCAACGACCTCGGGCGGGAGGAGTACTCCCGCGAGCTGGTGGAGATCGGCGTCGAGCACGACCTGCCCGTCTACCGCATGACCGGGCTGCTCAGCCAGGCCGCGAACGCCGCTGCGGCCAACGACCCGGCGACGATGCGCCGCGTGACCGGGGAGGTGCTCGACCTCGCCCGCGCCTACCGCATGCCGGAGGCGATCGGCGCCGTCGAGATCGCACTGGCGACCCTGGTGCTCATCGAGGGCCGGTTCGCCGACGCCGAGCGCCTCTACGTGGAGGCCACCGAAGGCATGGAACGCGCCGGATCGGTGCACATCGGCTTCCTCGGACTCGCGCAGGCGGCGATCTGGCTGAACGACGGCACGCTCGGCGACCACCTGGACGACGTGCGCGCTCTCCACGAGGCGCTCGGCCCGATGGTCGCCGACCTGCTCGCGCTCGCCCTCCACGCCGCCGGCCGCAGCGACGAGGCGCGCCGGGCCCGCACGTCACCGAGCCCGATCCGGCCCGACTTCTTCTTCACCTTCCTGACCACCCTGCGCGCCATGGCCGCCATCGCACTGAACGACACCGGCGCCGCTGAGGAGTGCTACGCGGCCCTGCTCCCCCATCGCGACGGTCCTCCGGCCGGCGCCACCAGCCTGTCGCTGGCTGTGCGCCCGGTCGCCCACACGCTCGGCGAGCTGGCGCTGCTGCTCGGCCGCGACGACGAGGCCGCCGCCCACTTCGCCCGGGCCGCCGCCATCGCCGACCGCTGGAACGCGCCCCACTGGTCCGCCCCAGCCCGCGCACACCTCTGACCAGCCCGGACGGAAGATTCGCAAACCGCGAGCCGATGCCGTAAGGCAACACCTACGAGCTGTTCTGTCGGCTGGCCAGCGCGCGAGGGTGCCCGGCCCGCGCGTGAAGCTGCTGATGGACGTGGCGCGGCCGGGTGAGAGGGATGCTCGCGGCCCTGGTGCACGCCGGTGGACGCGCGGCCGAAGGCGCCGTTGGACGCCTGGGATCAGGCGATGGTGAGCGGCCCGCCGCCGGCTCCCGGTCGAGACGAACCCGGCCCTGGTCAGGCGCCATCACGTCACCGGGCGCACGGTCAAGGCCGCTGACCGCTCAACGTCGTGGTCACACCTTAAGGTTCGTTGTCACAGGACACTTGCGGCAAACTCGTCCGGCGTGCCTGTGGGCCCGTCTCTATGGTGCGGTGGTGGTCGGGGCGCGCTCGTCCAGCAGGCCCTCTGCACGCAGGTCGGACCACACCTGCGCCGGGATCTCAGCGCCGAACGCGGTGAGGTTGCGCCGTACCTCGTCCATGCTGCGCATGCCCACCACGATGCCGGCGACGACGGGGTGCAGCAGCGGGAAGGCCATGGCCACCTGCGGGAGGCTCACGCCGTGCACCTCGCAGACGTCCGCGATCCGGTGCGCCCGCCGCAGCAGTTCCGGCGCGGCGGGGGCGTAGTCGAAGCGAGCCCCGGGCGCGGGCCGATCGGTCGCCAGCAGGCCGGAGTTGAAGACAGAGGCCGCCAGCACCGAGACCCCGCGCTCGGCGCAGGCGGGCAGCAGCTCGTCCAGGGCACTGTGATCCAGCAGGGTATAGCGGCCGGAAAGCATCACCACATCCGCGTCGGTCTCCCGTACCAGGCGGGTCAGCTTGCCCGGGTGGTACATGCCCGCGCCGATCGCGCCGACTACGCCCTCGGCGCGCAGCTCGGAGAGCGCCGGGTAGCCGTCGCGCAGCGCGGCCTCGAAGTGCTCCTCGGCATCGTGGAGATACAGCACATCGATCCGGTCCACGCCGATGCGGGCGAGGGAGTCCTCGACGCTGCGCCGGATACCGTCGCGGGAGAAGTCCCACACCCGGCGGTGGGTGGCCGGCACGACGAACCCCTCGTCCATGCGCCCGCCCGGATCTTGAGGCACCAGCAGCCGGCCGACCTTCGTCGAAAGCGTGAACTGCGTCCGCGGTTTTCCGCGCAGCAGGTCGCCGATGCGGCGTTCGGAGTGGCCGATGCCGTAATGCGGCGAGGTGTCGAAGTAGCGGATCCCGGCGTCCCAGGCCGCGTCCAGCGCCCGAGCTGCGGTGTCGTCGTCCAGGGGTGCGAACAGGCCGCCCAACGGGCCGCCCCCGAAGCCGAGTTCGGTGACTTCGACCTCGGTGTGGCCGAGTCTGTGGGTACGCATACGGCGACTTTCCTTCGTGTGAGGACCCGACTCCCTGCCGGGCCCTGGCTTACCGGACTTGAACGCTGATCAGGCCGTCCACGACCACTGAGGTGAGCGAACGTGCACGGCGCGGTGGACAGGAACGGCTGATCACCGCCAGGGCGGACGGGTCTCATTCGGCCGGGAGCCGTGATCGAGTCGTCCGGGGAACGGCCATGCCCCCGAGGGCAAGTGCGGTGACCAAAGCCACGAGCACGCACACGCCCGGCCAGCCCGCCTGGCCATAGGCGCGTATCCCGAGCCATGACCCCATGCTGCCACCCACGTACATGCAGGCCATGTAGGCGGTGTTGAGCCTGCTGCGGGCCTTGGGATGTATGCCGTAGATGCGGACTTGATTGGCGACCATCCCGGACTGCATGGCAATGTCCAGCAGCAGAGAACCCAGTACGAGCCCCGCCAGGCCCAGCGTCCCGCCGAGGCCGCCGATCGCGAGCACAGGCGCCGAGGCGATCACCCCGATCAAGCAGATGAGATTGACCGCGTCCGGCCCGTGCCGGTCCACGTGACGGCCCGCGATTGGCGTGCACACCATCGTCGCTGCGTTGACCAGGGCCAGCATGCCGACCGCTGTCGCGTCCAGGTCGTAGAGCGGACCGGTCAACAGCAGCGCGACGCCGGTCCAGACCGCCGAAAACCCGGCGAAGACCGCCGACTGATAGAGGCACGAACGGCGCAGTTCCGGCTCGCTGCCCAGCAGACGCAGCGGCTCGACCAGCAGCGAAGCATACCGCTGCGCCGACAGCGGGGCCGTCGCCGGCAGCGCCCGGAGCAGCAGGAGCGCGACGATCACGACGAGTGCCGCGGCCATCAGGTACGGCGCCCGCCACCCCAGCCACTCGGCGAGCGCCCCGCCGAGCGTGCGTGACAACAACATGCCACCGACCGATCCGGCCAGTAGCGTGCCGCCGACCATCCCGCGCCGATCCTCGTCCACCAATCCCGCCACCATCGGGCCGATGATCTGCGCGACCACGGTCGTGAGGCCGACCAGCAGCCCGGCGACGAGCAGCGCTTCCAATCCGGGCGCACCGGCCGCAGCGAGGAGTCCCAGGGCCGTGAGCATCAGCAGGCTGACGATCAACCTGCGGTACGGGACCCGGTCGCCGAGCGGTACCAGCAGGACGATCCCCGCCGTGTAGCCGAACTGCGTCGCGGTCACCACTTGCGCGGCTGCCTCGGGAGCGATGTCCAAGCCAGTCGCGATCGAGGGGCTGACGGATTGGGGGAAGTAGACGTTGCCGACAGCCACCCCGCAGACGAGGGCCAGCAGCAGGATCAGGGGCATGTTCAGTCCACCGGTCCGCCGGCGACGTAGACGACCTGCCCGGAGACGAACCCCGCCTCCGGGCTGACCAGATAGGAGGCGGTGTGCGCGATGTCCTCCGGCCGGCCGACCCGACCGACCGGGATGGATCGGGCAGCGATGCGCTGGTGCTCGGCGAAGTCGCGGCCGAGCCGGCGTGCCGTGGCCCGGGTCATGTCGCTGACGACGAAGCCGGGCGCGATGGCGTTGGCGGTGATGCCGTGCCGGCCGAGTCGCAGGGCCAGCGACTTGGTGAAGCCGATCAGACCGGCCTTGGCACTGGCGTAGTCGACCCGGTCGGCGTCGCCGACCGCGGAGATGCTCGACACGTTGACGATCCGGCCCCATCCGGCCTCGATCATGTGCGGAACAACGGCTCGAGTGAGGAAGAACGGTCCGTTCAGGTTGACCCCGAGCACGGTGTCCCACTGGTGCGTGGCCAGTTCCACCAGATCGGCCTGCGGGCCGATACCGGCGTTGTTGACCAGCACCGTCGGGGGCCCGAGCACGGCAGCGATACGGGTGACGGTGGCGATGACCGCGGTCTCGTCGGAGACGTCGGCCATGACCGCCATCGCCCTTCCGCCATTGGCGGTGATCGCTTCGACGGTGGCGGCGCAACCGGCCTCGTCCAGGTCGATCACCGCAACCGCAAGGCCCTCTCCCGCCAGCCGCCTCGCCACCGCGGCGCCGATACCGCGCGCCGCTCCGGTAACGATGGCGATGTGCTCTCCATGAGCCGCATGTTTCATGGGCGCAAGCCCAGCGCATCGGCGGAGTGTCGCCAAAGGATGTAGCGTATGGCTTAATGATCAGCTACGAGTTCAGCGTCGAGGACCTCGCCGACACCCGGTTCGCGATCTCACCGCTGGCCGAGACTGTCTTCAGCCTGCGGGTGCTGCGGGAGCCCGGCCTGCACGTGCTGCACCTGCCGTGGCGCAGGGCGGTGCTCGGCGAACTCGACCCGGCCGACGTCGATCTGCTGCTGTCTCTGGTCGGGGAACGGCTCGTCCTGCCGGACTTCCTGACTCCTCGGCCGACGACCTTCGCTCCTGCCTTCGAGGAAGAGCTGGCCCTGGTCCGGCAGACGGCTCCAGAGGACGTCCGCCGCGACCTGCTGGCCGCGCTCATCCCCGGGCCGGTCCCCGTTGGGGAGGACGCTGCTGCCAGGTTCCGCGACGCCGCCTGCGAGCTGCTGCAGCGTTACTGGGAGCTGGCCATCGAACCGGTCTGGCCCAGGATCCGGCTGATCCTGGAAGCCGACATGACCTACCGGGCACGGCAACTCGCCGTGGGAGGGGCGCGCCTGCTGTTCGCCGACATGCACCCGAACACGCGCTGGAACGAGGGGGTGCTGTACATCTCCAAGATGATCGGGCGGCACCACGTCCCCTCGTCCGGCCGGGGATTGCTGTTGATGCCGTCAGTGTTCGCCCACAAGCCGGCTCCGCCCGTCCACCCCGACGTACCGCCGAGCTTGGTCTATCCCAGCCGCGCCGTGGCCACGTTGTGGACTGCTCCGGCTACCCCGGACGTGACCGCTCTGGCCGAGTTGCTCGGTGCGCCCCGGGCCAGGCTGCTTCGTCTGCTTCACGAGCCGCTGCCGACGATCGAGCTGGCGCGCCGCCTGCGGGTCACCTCCAGCGCCGTGTCGCAGCACTTGCGCGTTCTGCACGCCACAGGCCTGGTCATCCGGGCCCGCCACGGACGGCTGGTCCTGTACAGCCGCAGCCCGCTCGGTGACCAACTCGCCGAACCTTGAGCACATCGCACAGCACAGTGCAGGACTTCCGGGTGCTCGGCAAACCCCCGGTGTCGTCGAGCTGCAAGTCGGCGGCACCAGGTGGCGGCCGGGGCCGGCCGGCGAGGAGTGGATAGAGGCATGACATTTGCCCCTGCCGATCGTCCACATCGGCATCTACCCCGTCGTACGGCGGTGCCGCGAGACTTGCGGCGACCGGAAGGAGCAAGATCATCTACTGGGTGCACGCGTCGGTGGACGGGTTCATCGACGGACCCGACGGGGAGTTCGACTGGCCCGTGACGGGCCCCGAGCTGTCCGCGTACTCCGAGGGGTTGGACAAGGGGGTCGGCACGCTGCTGTTCGGACGTCCGGTGTGGCAGATGATGGTGGGATTCTGGCCGAACGCCGAGTCGATGTCGGACGACGCGCACGTCGCCGCTTTCGCGCCGTTCTGGCGCGCCACGCCGAAGATCGTCTTC
>NZ_JBIEIS010000060.1:0-71271 GCF_043496855.1 Nonomuraea sp. JJY05 | reverse complement strand
CACCACCCGCACATCGGGCAGATCCTCGCCTCCGGCCAAGACCGCAGATCCCAGGCGGTCTACCTCATCTCGCCCCTCTACCAGCCGGGCAGCCTCAACCTCCACCTCCAGCAGCGGGCAGGCGCCGGCGTCTCGCTGAAGTGGGGCCTGCAGGTCCTGGATCAGGTGCTGGCCGGCCTGCAGACCGCCGCCCTGAGCAACATCATCCACCTGGACATCAAGCCACAAAACATCGTCCTGGACGGCCTCACCAACATCAGGATCATCGACTGGGGAATGTCCCAGCTGCACCAGGCCGGCAAAAGCGTCTCCACAGTGTCCCCCGGCGGCACCAAATGGTTCGCCAGCCCCGAGCAACTCGGCGCCACCGACGCCGCCCCCAGCACGCTGTCCGACCTGTACGGCGTCGGCGCCCTGGCCTACTGGCTGCTGACCGGCCTGGCGCCGCTGCGACGCGAGCTCGAAACCGCCGTCAGCGCCGACGCCGACCTGCTGCAGGTCCGCCACCTGATGCAAGCCGGCACCCGCCCCGAACGCGCCGATCACCTCACCCCGGACGTGCCCGAACGCCTGGGCCGGCTCATCGACCAGTGGCTCAGCTACACCCCCACCGACCGCATCCCGCACGGGATGGATCCCACCGCCGCGCTCGGCTGGGCGCGCACGGCCTTGGGCTGACACGCCGGCTCTCGCCATGACCACTGTCCGATCGCGATCGGTAGGTCAGACATGGCCGATTCACCGGCGCTCGGCTCGTTGGTCTGCGCCATCTGTTGCCTGCGCTGGGGTTGGCCGTTCCTTGGCGGCGCAGGTCGATGATCGGCTGCAGGAGCCACACTTGACACGGGTTAGCGTCGTCGCGGCCGCGCGCGCACGCCTCGTTGTCGTCGCGGGTCGTGCGGTCATGATCTTGTCTAGTTCGAGCGCGCCTGCGCTCGCCTCCGAGCCCGTCAGTCCTTCTGCTCGGATTCCTTCCCAGGCGATACGGCCGGCGCCGGTGCTTCTGGGGCCGGTCCTGCCGGGAGGGGAATCGGCTCGTCCTTGAAGAGCTCGGGCACGGCCCGGTAGAGGATGGCGGTGATCGGCACGGCCACGACCGCGCCCGCGATCCCGGCCAGGATGCCGCCGACGGCCAGCACGATGATGATCGCCAGCGGGTGGAAGTGCAGCACCCGACCGACGATCAGCGGCTGGAGCACATGGTTCTCCAGTTGCTGCTCGACGATCAGGATGCCGATGAAGATCAGCGCGTAGATCGGGCCCTTCGCGCCGAGCGTGACCAGCGTCGCGACCGCACCGGCGAACAGGATGCCGATGATCGGGATGAAGCTGGCCAGGAAGATCAGTACGGCGAGCGCCGCCCAGAGCGGGACGCCCATGATGGCCAGCACCAGACCCATGAGCACGCCGTGCACCGCAGCCACGGCCACCGTGCCCTGCACGTAGTGAGACAGCGTGGTCCAGGCGGTCCGCCCGGCCCGGTCGACCCGCGGCGCCATCCGGCCGAACCCCTTGAGGAACCAGGACCAGATCCGGTCACCATCCTTGAGCAGGAAGAACGTCACGAACAGCAGGAGCACGATCGAGGCCAGCACCTCCACCACCACCACGGTCCCCGCCAGAACCGTCGAGGTGATCTGCTGCTGCCGCTCGGTGACCAGCTTGGCGATCCCGTCCACCCAACCGCTGAGCTGAACGGGCCTCACGTGCAGTGGGCCGGTGTAGAGCCAGTTCTCCACCGTCTTGGCCGTCTGCCTGACCTGTGTCACCAGGCCGGGGAACTCCTCGTTGGCCCGGACGCCGATGATCCAGCCCGTCCCGCTCAGCACGGCGAAGGCGACGAGCATGGTGACCCAGGTGGCATAGATCGCCCGCAGGCCCGACGCGCGCAGTTGCCGGGTGAGCGGGAACAGCAGCGCGGTCAGCAGCAGGGCGATCGCCACCGGCAGGGCGACGATGCGCATCGTCGCCACGAAGCCGAACACATAGTTGGCCACGATGCCGATGACGATCAGACAAGCGCACCACGCAGCCGTCCTCGCCAAGGTCGCAGGCACTAACCGCAACAGGCGCTCCTGGGGTGAATCCATGTACGGTAAACTTCCCCACCGGTCGGAAATAGGCGCACTCCAGGCTTCGAGCCAGAGAAATTTGAAGAATAAAATTCGCGTCACGGGTAGGTCATCCGCCCTACCAACTTTCTCACGACGGCACGGTGAGCCATCTTCTGTGAAACGACCGCGGCGCGCGATCATGGCCGCATTCCGCCGACGTATCGGCCCCGGCCATGAGCGCCGCCCGGCGCTGGGCCGACCGGATGGCGACAGGCTGGACCCGGGCGAGGAGCCGGCACGGCTGGTTGGATCACACGGTGCGCGCCCTGATCCGCTACGACAAGGCCGGCGCCGGCCGGCTGTCGGCCGCCCTCACCTACTACGCCTTCTTCGCCACCTTCGCCTTGGCCCTGCTGGGGTTCGCCATCCTCGCCCGCATCCTGGACCATCCGGCGGTGCTGGCTGAGGTGCAGCGGTACCTGAGCGACACCTTCCCGCGCCTGGACGTCCAAGCGCTTCGCACCGCCGGTGGAACGGCCGGGCCGGTGGCATGCGTGGTGCTGCCGCTGACGGGCCTGTTCTGGATGGACACGCTGCGCTCGGCGACCAGGGCGATCTGGCGGCTCGAGGAGTATCCAGGCAACTTCTTCCTGCGCCAGATCATCGACCTGGGCGTGGTGGCTGGGCTCGGGGCGCTGCTCTCTCTGTCGCTCACCGTCGTCTTCGCCGCCGAGTGGGCGCTGACGTGGCTTGCGGTGAACACCGTGGGTGTGGACGCCGCCCCCGCCCGGTGGGTGTTGTCGGTTGCGGCCTTCGTGCTGGGAATCGGAGTCAACACCATACTGGCCATGGCGCTGCTGACTGCGCCACCACGGCTGCGTTTACCGCTGCGTCGGGTTATCGGCCCGGCGCTCGTCATCACGATCGGCCTGGAGATCCTCAAGAGCCTCGGCCAAGCCTTGCTCAACCTCACCGCCGCCAACCCCGCCTACCAGGTCGTCACCGGAGCGGTGGCGATGCTGCTCTTCCTCAAAGTGCTGAACCAGCTCATCCTGTTCGCCACCGCGCTGGCGGCCACCAGCGCCACCGGCGATGTCACCCCACCTGGCCACTCGGCCAGGTCCGCCGTGACCTCGAGGTGTGCTACCACCGCGACGGCCGCTCCCGGCTCCACCTGTTCATCCGTCGCGACTCCCACCGCCCCCGCACCGCCCACCGAAGTTGCCCAGCGCCTGTCTGACGGCCAAGGATGACGTCCTCCGGAAGAGGACGGCGGTTCCGCCGAGCGCTTCACCGTCTCGATCGGCTTGCACGAGGCCACCATCGTCGCGCATGTGGCCGGCGAACTCGACGACAACTCCGCCGGGCTACCGCACCAGCCTCAATCGCCTGACCAGGCCGATCGGCCCGAGACTTCCTCACCGGCGCCGCGGGAGCCGCCGCGCCGGCGGCCCATCCGCGGTACTCGAACCGCCGGTGGTCGGTGCTGTCCGGCGGCAACATCGACCCATGCTGCTGGCCCGCGGCCGCCATGGCGGCCGCGGGGCGCTACCTGGCCCTGCGGGTGCGGCTGCCGGCCCACCGAGGGGCATTGGCGGGATTGCCGGGGCATCTTGCCGCCCTCGGGGTGAACGTGCTGGACATCGTGTACGAACGGTTCGGAGCGAGCCTGCACGTGGACGAGGTCGAAGTGCAGTTGCAGCTCGAGACCAGACCCCCGAGCGCTGCGGTTAAGCGCTGGAGAGTGTGACCACGATCTGCCGACGACGGTCACCACCTGATCGGCACTCATTGCGAGAACCCGGGGAGTCCACGAAATGCGAGGGGATTCCCTGGTCCATCGTTCGGCGGAGGTCTGCCAAGACGCGGGATCGGCCCGGACGCGGCGCGTCGGCAGGCTCTCTATCGCCGCAGCTGATGAGGCTGGCTGGAATTGCGCGTTTCCGCCGGCTGGCCGATCACGTTGACTGGTAGGTGACCAGTCGGCGCAGCTCGCGTCGCTGTCACCGTGAGGGGGTCGTCATGACCCTGGACGCACAAGGAACGAACGCGACCAACCACGCCGGCCTGAACGGTCAGGCCCCGCGCTGCGATCACATCAACCAGCTCTCAGCTGTGGAGTACGGACCACCCGAATGCAAGGACTGTCTGGCTCACGGCCGGACCTGGGCGCGCCTGCTGGTGTGCCTGACCTGTGGGTGGGTGGCCTGCTCCGACGATGCGCGGGGCGGTCACGCCAAGGCTCACTACCGGGAGACCGACCACCCGGTGGTCGCCGCGCTGGACCCGGGCTCGACCTGGCGCTGGTGCTACGTACACCGACGGACCGTATGAACGAGACGAAAGGTGCTTCATGACCATCTCCGAACGGGCGGTGGAACGCCGTCAGGACTACGACGCCGCATCGCCCTTCCCCAGGGCGGAAGAGCACGCGCCAGCCAGCCGGGCCCAGGTGGGGCTGACGGCTGCTACGTCGTGACCGGGCTCGGGGTGACGGTCGGCTTGCATCGGCTGCTCACCCACGGCTCCTTCGCCGCCCCGCCCCGGCTGCGCGTCACCTGGCGATCGCCGGGTCGATGAGCTTCCAAGGCAACCTCATCGGCTGGGTCGTTATCCACCGCCGCCACCACGCCTTCACCGACCGGCCCGGTGATCCCCACTCCCCCACCGGTACGGCACCGGCCTGCGCGGGCAGCTTCGGGGGCTTGCCCACGCCCACCTGGGCTGGCCGTTCAGCGACGACCGTACCCCGGCCGAGCGCTACGCCCCCGACCTGCTGGCCGACCCGGCCATGACCCGGGTGGCGCGCCTTCCCCGCCCTGTGCGCTGTCGCTGACGCTGCCGTTCCTGGCCGGCTGGGCGATCACCGGCACCCTGCACGGCAGCCTGACCGCCTTCCTGTGGGCCGGCCTGCCCGCGCTCATCGGTTCCGGTGATTACCGGCGCCGCCATTGCTCGTTTCCCCTGATCAGGCCGGAGCTGACACTGGGACTACAAGCCGCCTGACCGCGGCGAAGCACCGCCTGCCCAAGGTCATGACAGACGGGCAGACGGATCAACAGACTGCCCGGCATGTCGGCGTACGGGATGGCGGAGCGGTGAAGGGAAATCGCGATGAGTCTGCGTTGGGAAATCAGCAACAAGGTCCAGGTCCTCAAGGGCTGGGCCAGGCAGCGCTTGGGCCGTGTCACCGGCAACCGGCGCCAGCAGATCGCGGGCAAGAGCGATCGGGTCGCAGGCAAGCTGAAGCAGGCTGGTGGGAAGGCCAGGGACGCCTTCAAACGCTGATCCCCTCTTCGACTAACCGCCCGGCGGGTCCAGGCCCCACCCTGGGATCCCGTCCGGACGCCGGCGAACTCCACGACCACCCCGCCTGACGACCCATCTCCTCCGCCACTCCCCGCACAAGGACGAAGGCGGAGGTAGAACCGATGCGCATCGCATCGATAGTACTTATCCTGTGGCTGATCGCCGGCGCTGTCGCCGCAGGCCAGCGCAACCGCTACACAGGACGGACCGGTGGAGAACTGCAACATCGCGGTGACGATCGTGGCGGGTCCGCTGAACTACTTCGGCATGAACCCGAAGATTGCCTGCCAGACACCCCAGCCCCGTAAGTAACGCCGGGCTGTGGAGCTGCTGGATCGCAGCACCCACCACGTCGGCCTGACCTCTGCGAGGCGGGTAGCGAAGGGCAGGTCCAGGGGCAGCGCGGCACGCAGTGCCGTGACGGGATCGCTGATCTGGTCGGTGGGCGCGGCGGCGTCGGCCACCGCGCTGGTGGCAGTAGCGCTGTTCGACTTGGTGGGTCAGCCCCTGGCGGGAAGCGCTCATCCCATCAACGCTGTCAGGAAACTGCGCGGATCTCCGTCACGATGAACGCGTCGACGACGTTCCGGTTGCCCAGGAGGAACCCGACCAGTCCCGCAACCGCCTCCGCGCTCGTGGCGGCCCGTGCCTGTCCGCTGAGGAGGTAGACCAGGGGTGTGGACGGCTGGTCGAGCGCGAAGCGACGACCATGGCGGCGTACGTCCTTCAACACCCTGATCGGCACCGGCCGCTCCGTGGTGAACCACACCGCTATCCTCCACAGCGGCAACGCCGGGTCCGCCTCGGCGGAGGCGTGGTAGCAGGCCACGCAGCCCTTGCCGGCATGCAGTCCGTGCGGGCAGGTCCATCGGATGACGTCACCGGCAGGGTGGCCGCGGGGATCCAGCTTCGCCTCGCGCACGCGGTGGCGTACGGGTCGTGCCGGCTGCTCGGACAGGAGATCGGAACGGCTGACGATGATTGAAATCCCTTTCCGGACACTGTCAGTCGGCGAATCGTTCGACCGGGTGAAGGAGACCAGATGGTCGTTCTCCGCCAAACCGGCGGCCTTGAACGGTGCCCAGGACGGTTCCGGGTCGCCGACCGCGTACAGGATGGTCTCCGATGCGCCGCGTTCGCGCAGGAGGGCGTCTACCCGGGACAACCGCGCTCGTTTGAGCACCTCGTCGGCGTGGCCGGCGGCCGCGCCGAACCACCACAGGACTCCGAGGCCGTCGATCGGCTCATGGGCGACCAGTTCGGCCGAGGAAGGGCGGGCAACTCGCGGTGAAGTCGGAGGAGTGAGGCCACCAGGCTCCGTCGAGTGTCCCGTCACGGGGCAGAGTGGGTTCGAGGAACACCCGGGTCTGCTGGAGAGCGATGGGCTTGACTGCTGGGTGGCGGTTCGGCATCAGGTGTGCCGCCTGTCTCCGGCGTGCATGGCCGGCTGTGTCCGGGGCGACGCCGACGCGGTCGTCAGCATGCGGAATGTCCCTGGCAACGCATCATACCCCGCCCCGCCTCGCACAGAGCGGAACGCGGTCCGGGCCCGCACCCGGTGGCGGGTGCGGGCCCGGACTCAAGGCCGCGTCAGGTCAGGCGGCCACGATGTTCTCGGCCTGCGGGCCCTTCTGGCCCTGGACGATGTCGAAGGACACCTTCTGGCCTTCGCGCAGCTCGCGGTAGCCGCCGTTGGCGACGATGTTGGAGTAGTGGGCGAAGACGTCGGCGCCACCGCCGTCCTGCTCGATGAAGCCGAAGCCCTTTTCGGAATTGAACCACTTGACGGTTCCGGATGCCATGGCGATCTCCTTCAGAGATATGGAGTAACGCGATTCGCACCGTGCGAATCGCTGTGTCGCCGCGATGAGAGCCCATCCGGAGATGACCGGAAATAAAAAACGCACCTGGGGATCACTTCTGCCAGGTGCGTACAGAGCCTTTATGGGTACAACAACTGTAACGTTCACCAGCCTATCACAGTTTCCCGAACACCGGGCCGAGGCTCGGCGCGTGGGCGGGTGCTGTCGAACTCACCCGGCTACTCCACCTTGTGGATCGTGACAGCCTGCACCGCCGTCAGAAGGATCGTGTGCACAGGGGATTCGTGTCGCGTCGATGCGGATCCGTGGGCGAACTCGTCGAGCACGACGGTGTTGCGTGCACGATCCAGTTCGACAACCACCCCTTTGAGCGACTGCCCCCCGTACAGGTGAACCGTTACCCGCTGCTGCTTGCCTTCCACGCTGGACAGCGCGTACACCCATACGTCGACATCTGCCATCTCATCCTCCATACATCTCTCAGCCACGAGCATCGCACGCCTCCCCGAAAGTACCTCCCAGGAAGACACACAAGGTCAACGCCGTTTCAAATGACATGTCGAGCGCGTTGGCGGCGCCGGCGTCGTAGGTGGCGGGCCACCACGCGCCGTCCCACCGCACACCCGGCGTGCGAGGGCGGGATCCAGGCTGAGCCGTACCTTCTCAGAGCCGGTCATGGGAAGGGCTCGTGGCGTCGCGTGGCCAAGCGTGCCGGGCTCGGCCAACGCACGTCGCGTGTTTCCGCCGGCTGGCCGATCACCTTGACTGGTAGGTGACCAGTCGGCGCAGCTCGCGTCGCTGTCACCGTGAGGGGGTCGTCATGACCCTGGACGCACAAGGAACGAACGCGACCAACCGCGCCGGCCTGAACGGTCAGGCCCCGCGCTGCGATCACACCAACCAGCTCTCAGCTGTGGAGTACGGACCACCCGAATGCAAGGACTGTCTGGCTCACGGCCGGACCTGGGCGCGCGTGGCCTGCTCGGGGAGCAGTTCGATCGCCCACCGGGCGATGGCCGGCTCGTTCTCCAGCACGGTGATACGCCGCCGCGCCGCGGCCGGCTCAGCCGCCCGTGACGAGGTCAGCCCGGACTCCGGACCGGCGGCGATGCGCTCCTGCCGCCGCCAGTGGTGGATCATCTGGTCGCTGATCGCAAGTCGTGCTGCGTGGCTGAGCCGCCCGTGCTCCAGGGTGCTGAGCTTGTGAAGAGGCTACTTCGCGCGAGTCAGGCAAAGAGGAGGCCGGTGTTGGGCCAAACCTGAATATCGGCGGGAGGGAACCTGGTGCGAGGGAATTGAAGCAGTCATGACGGAACGTGTACCGGGGAGCCGCAGGATTGCGGTGGACCGGTCGGAAGGCTTCGGTGAGCGGCTGCTGGGGCAGTTGCTGGACCGGGCTCACGCCATGCCGCCGCAGCTCGTCGCTCCGCTGGTGGCGGAGGAGGTGCGCAGGATCGGTGGCTGGGATGTGTCCATCCTGCTGCAGGACTATGACCAGGTGATGTTGGTACCGCTGCCGGGCCGGGGACTCACAGGCGGCGATCCCCTGCCTATTGAGGGGTCATTGGCGGGGGAGGCGTTTGTCAGCGAGAGGAGGGTG
Organism: Nonomuraea sp. JJY05; assembly: GCF_043496855.1. Taxonomy (NCBI): domain Bacteria; kingdom Bacillati; phylum Actinomycetota; class Actinomycetes; order Streptosporangiales; family Streptosporangiaceae; genus Nonomuraea; species Nonomuraea sp. JJY05. Next base: position 62,485 of record NZ_JBIEIS010000060.1, on the reverse strand, counting down.
GAACATCCGGTGGCCGACGGCATCCGGATGTACCTGCCGCTGCTCGATGGCAGTGACGAGGTCGGGGTGATGGCCCTGACCCTCAGCAGGGTCGACGACGACGACCGCCGATTGCTGCGACGGCTGGCCGGTCTGGTGGCTGACATGCTCGTCACCAAGAACAGTTATACAGACCAGTTCTTTCTGGCACGGCGTCGCAGGCCGATGAGCGTGTCCGCGGAGATCCAGTGGTCGCTGTTGCCCCCGTTGGCCATGGCCATCCCGCAGGTCGAAGTTGCCGGAATCATGGAGCCCGCCTACGACGTCGCCGGGGACAGCTTGGACTACGCCCTCAACGACGAAGTCCTGCACATAGCCGTCATCGACGCGATGGGCCACGGCCTGAACGCCGCCGTCCTGGCGACCGTGGCTATCGGCGCCTACAGACACGCCAGACGCGCCAACGTCGGGCTTGCCGAACTGTACGAATTCATGGATACCGCCATCAATGAACAGTTCGGCCCTGACCAGTTCGTCACGGCCCAGATGGTGCGTCTGGACATCGAGTCGGGTCACTTGGAATGGGTCAACGCAGGACACCCGGCGCCGTTGCTGATTCGTGGCAACCAGGTCATCGAGGCGTTGGAAGGTGCGGGAACCCTACCGGTCGGCTTTGGCGGTGCCACCCCGCGGATCAACACGCGCCAGCTCGTGCGCCACGATCGGGTGCTGTTCTATACCGATGGTGTCGTCGAAGAGCACGCGGCCGGCGGCGAGCAGTTCGGCGAAGAGCGCCTGATCAACTCCATCGAGCACGTCGGGCCCAGAACGAGAAGCGTGCAGGAGATGGTACGAGGCCTCTCTCACAGACTGATGCGGCAGAGGAAGGGGATGACAAGTGACGACGCGAGCCTCTTCCTGGTCGAATGGCGTGGCGGAACCGCCGACCACCTCGCTGAAATCGACCTCTGACCGTTCTCGACGCCTTCCCGGAATACCCCGCATCCGGCGTCAGGCCCCGCGCAAGCCGTACCGCCGGGAGGGAAGAATCAGATGGTTAGAGGTTGCGGCCTGGAGGGTCGTTAGCGCACGACCGTCTCGTAGCCGACCCAGGCGAAGCCGACGCCGATCGCGGTGCCGAGCACGGTGGCCACCACCGACATCAGCACCGCCTCGGCCGCCGGCATCCGACGCAGCTGCCCGCGGGTGAGCCCGAGCGCGCGCAGCAGCGCGTTTTCGCGGGCGCGTTCGAGGACGGAGAGCCCCAGGGTGTTCGCGATCCCGACAGAGCGATCGCCACGGAGATGCCGAGTAGGCCAAGCACCGACCAGGTGAGGATGTCCAGTTCCCGGTTCGCCGCCGCCTGGGCCTGCAGCTGGTCCTCGAGCTGCGCGCCGGCCGTATCCGCCAGCCCGTCCAGATCGTCGACGAGTTTGAGCGGGTCGGCTCCTGCGGAGGCGCCGACCCAGATGGCGTGCGGTTCGGGGGCGTCGGTGAGCTGTGCCAAGGTCTCGGGCGCGACCACGCCGGCCTTGCCCAGCCGGAGAGGGAGACGACCCGCAGCTGGGCTTGGCGATCGCCGACACGAACCGTGACCTGGTCACCAGGCCGGATGCTCGGGTCCACGAAGGCGCTCAGGTCGATCCTGATCGTCCCGGGCTGCTCCACCCGGGGCGAAGGCCCCGCCGTCGCGGGCCACCTACCCCGCATCCGGCGCGGTGAGGACCGGTAGCGGTTGGTCGAACCCGTAGATGCGGTAGAGGTAAGCCCGATGAGCTGGCCGTGACGCCAGAGCGTCTCGGTGAACGCCGCCATGGCACCGCCGGTGAGGCCGGTGAGGTCGTCGGCGGGGAACCGCATGCCCAACGCCCAGCGGCAGGCCGGTTCGCGAGCGCGGCCAGGATGGCGAACGAACGCCACGGGCAGCAGAAGAACGGCGAGCAGCCTGTCTCGGAGCCGAGGTGGGAGAGTCCGTGGTTCGTTCATCACGACTACGGTGGACGCCGAATGTTCGCGCGTTGTCCGCCGAATGTCACCGTTTGTCGACGACGACGACGACGGCCGGCGGCGCGCCGGTGACACAAGCGTGACCCGGCGCGGACGAGGCAGGAACACGGCCGGCCGGCAGTGGAGGGAAGGTGCCGCGGAAGGCGTCGACCCGTGTCATGCACGCGTGTGGCCCAGCCCGTCGGCAAATGGTCAACTGCCGGGTGTGATCAGGGGCTTGAGCGCGGTCCTTGCATCCATCGCTTGGTAGGCGGTGAGGATCGACTCCAGCGGGGCGCTGGTGTCGAAGACGGGGGAGGGATCGAGGGTGCCGTCGAGCACGTGTGGGAGGAGGTCGTCGATGTAGCGGCGGGTGGGGGCCAGACCGCCGCGGAGGGTGATGTTGTGGAGGAAGAGCGTCATCGGATCGAGGGCGTCTGTGTTGCCGTGGGGGGCGCCGACCCAGCCGATAGCGCCGCCGGGGCGGGTGGCGCGCAGGGCGGTGTGCATGGACTCGCGGGTGCCGACGGCTTCGATCGTCGCGTGCGTGCCGTGGCCGTCGGTGAGTTCGCGGATGGCGGCGATGGCGGCCTCGCCGCGTCGGGCGACAACGGCGGTGGCACCGAAGGAGCGGGCCAGGTCGAGGCGGGCGGGATGGTGGCCGAGGGCGATGATCCGGTCGGCGCCGAGCATGCGGGCGGCGAGGACGGCGCACAGGCCGACGGCGCCGTCGCCGATAACGGCGACAGCCGTGCCGGGGCGGACGTCGGCGGACACAGCGGCGTGATAGCCGGTGCCCATGACGTCGGAGAGAGCGAGCAGGGCGTTGAGGAGCCGATCGTCCGAGGCGGCGTGGGACGGGAGGCGGACCAGGGTGGCGTCCGCATAAGGAACCCGGACGGCCTCGCCTTGGCCGCCGTCGGCGCCTACCGCCCCCCACAGACCGCCGTTGACGCATGAGGTGGGCAGGCCGTCGGTGCACGGGGCGCAGTGGCCGTCGGACCAGGCGAACGGGGCGAGGACGAGGTCGCCGGGGCGTATCGAGGTCACGTCGGGCCCGATGTCGGAAACGGTACCGAGGAACTCGTGGCCGAGGCGTTGGCCGGGCTGGCGCGGCGATTCGCCGCGGTAGGCCCATAGGTCGGTGCCGCATACGCAGGAGCGCAGGACCTGGACAACGGCGTCGCCGGGTTCGCTGAGACGGGCATCGGGGACGTCCTCGACGCGGATGTCGTAGGGACCGTGGATGATCGCGGCGCGCATGGCGGGGTCCTTAGTCGGTGGTAGGCCGGTCGGCGGTCAGGGTGGTGAGGTCGAAGCGAGCGACGGGCCGGTCGCCGGCACCGGCGACAATCGCATGCCAGCGGACTTCGCCCCGCCCGGTGCCAGGGCGCCGGGTGATGCGGGCGGCGGTCATGGCGACGGTGAGCGGGTCGCCGGGGCGGACGGGAGCGAGGAAGCGGAGGTTGTCGAGACCGAGGTTGGCGAGCACGGGCCCGGGTTCGGGCGGGACGAGCATCCCGATCGCAAGTGCGGCGACCAGATGACCGTGGGCGATGATGCCGCGGAAGAGCGGGTGGCTGACGGCGGCGGCCTCGTCGGTGTGCAAGTAGTAGTGGTCGCCGGTCAGATCGGCGAAGGCGGCGATGTCCTCACGGGTGACGACGCGGGGCCCGGCGGTAACGGTGTCGCCGAGGCGCAGGTCACTGAGGTGCAGGCGTAGCGCATTCGTGCCGGACGTGTTCGGTGGGCTGCCGGGTGCCCAGCGGTCGGTGGCGGCCGTCAGGTGGGCCGGGGTGCCGCCGACGGTGGTCGCGGCGAGGCGGGTACGCAGGCGACTGGGGTGTTGCCCCTTGCCGGGCGCGGGTGCCGCGTCCGTGGCGCGAGAGGTCCCGGGGTCGATGAGGTGTACGCGTTCGTGGGTCGGAGCCAGGGCGCGGGCGAGGTCGCGGGCCTGGCCGGGGTCTTCTGTGATGATCCAGCTGCGGAGGCTGCCGGTGCCAAGGGTCACCGCGCGGGCGATCTCTTCAGCGTTGCGGTACGGGATGAGCGTCACCACGGGGCCGAACGCCTCGACCCGGTGCACGTCGTGGACATGCGCGTCGTCGGTGGCGAGGAGGACCGGCGGCATGTACGCCCCGGACCCGAACTCGTTCGCCGCTGACGCCACTTCCTTGGGCGTGCCGCACACTGTGCGGGTCGCTCGGCGCAGCCGTGCGAGCGCCGACAGCACGCGGCGCCGGTGCGCGGCGTCCACCAGCGGGCCCAAAACCCTGTCTCCGCGCGGCCGATCCGTGAACCGGAGTCCGCCCAGGGCCGATGATGCGGCCTCGCCGACGGCGTTCATCAGGGTCTCGGGAACGAAGGCGCGACGCACCGCTTGGCGGGTCTGGCCGTTGTGTGCGGACATGCCGGCCACGAGGCGCTCCACGAACAGGTGGAGCGCTCGGCCGTGGTCTGCCGCGTCCGTGCCTAGGACGGCGCAGTCGAGAATCCCGGCGGTGAACTCCGCGCGGGGTGGCATCGGTTGCCGCGCGAGCCGGGTGCGGAGCCGCCCCGCCGTGGCGGCGGTGCCGTTGAACCGGATCTGATCGTGCGGGCCAAGGCAGCCGGTCACGTCAGTGGGGCCGGTCACCAGTTGCAGGCAGCCCGGCGGGACGGCGTTGCATTCGCTGATGCGCCGTACCAGGTGGGCCGTCAGCTTCGCGGTGCGGCGTGACGGCCGGACGATGCTCGGCACCCCGAGCACGAACGCGCCGGCGAAGCCGTCGAGCATCGTGGTTACCGGGTCGGCGAAGCCGCTGATGTGGACGGCGATTCCGGGCGGGGCAGCGGACAGGTGAGCCGTGGGCGACACGTGGGTGACGGGTTCGACGAGGAGGCTCCCGTCGTCGGTCGTCTCGCCGGCGAAGTGGCGGGTCACGGCGTCGGCGTGACCGAGCACCGCGTCGAGCCCCGCCCGGACGTCCTGTTCGGCGTCGGCAGGCGAGATGCCCAGGTGTACGGCCAGAGCGATGAACTCTGCCTGGTACCGGGCCAGATGATGGGCTAGCAGCTTGGCGACCCGGGCGCGCTCCGCGAAGGCGAGGCCGTGCAGGGCGGGGGTGCCGACCGTGCGGGCGTGTGCCACGGCTGGGCCGGCGTCGACGCCGACCGCGGTGACCCGGTATACCTCCGCTCCCGACACCGCATGCCGCCGCGGTGTCCCGGTGTCCGTGGGCGTGCGCCATTGGCCGCACAGGTAGTGCGGCACGAGCCTGGTCACGGCCGGTTCCCGGCGCCTGAGAAGACCAGTGCGGGCTCGGACGGCGATGGGGCGGGCACGTCGGCCTGGGCAGGGCCCGCGGGGGTGAGCCCGGCGAGGGCCGCCGACCGGTAGACGGACGGTGTCACGGCGAAGGCCGCCTTGAAGGTCCTTTGGAAATGACTGAGGTCGCGGTAGCCGACCTTCACGCAGATGTCGGACAAGGGGAGATCCGTTTTCAACAGAAGCGCTTGGGCGCGCTGCATGCGCAGCTCGGTGACGAAGTCGATGAACCGGCGTCCGGTGTGTTTCTTGAAGGTCCGCGAGAAGTGGTACCTGCTCATGTGCGCGGCGCGGGCCGCGGATTCGAGGGTCAGGTCATTGTCGGCGAAGTTCTCGGTGATGTACGAGACGGCGGCGGCCACGTGAGCGGCGGCGGCGCGGTCGTGGCGTTTCGGCGGGTGGGCGGTCGCGGGTGGGGCGTCCTCCCGCAGCCGGGCGGCGAACCACAGGAGTTCGTCGACGAACGCCTGAGCACCGTCGTGCGGCTGTCCCAGGCCGGGCGGCTGCTCGTGGGCCGGCAGGTGCAGGGCTTGCGGGATGACCACCGCCCCCAGCGCGGCCAGCACGACGCGGAGGTGGTCCACCGCGTGTGTGCTCTGCCCGGCGCCGACCGCCACGATGCCGACCGGCTTCCGGCGCAGGGCGCCGCCCGCGAGCCGGTCCAAAGCGAGTTGGACCTCGCCGGAGCAGGATTCGTTGCGGACACCGGCCAGTAGGACCAGCCCGTGGGCGCGGTGCGCCCAGGTCCTCAGCGCGTCATCGGCCGCCGCACTACGGTGGGGCGGTCCGACCCGGATCCAGTACGCGGGCCGCCCGGTGGCCTTGCCGACCACGTCGTGCAAGGTAGGGAGCACGGCCGCGAGTCCCGGTAGTCCCGCGGGAACGTCGCTGACGACGAGGACGGTGGACGGGGCGCTGCGCGAAGGCGGCAAAGTCATGTGGTGACCTCCGGAATTCGTGTGGCGCAGCCTAGGGACCGACATGTTTTGCCGGTGTTAATGCTGATATCGGACGGCGAATGGCGGGCAGCCGGCCCGAGGTCGACGGTCGGCGGACGGCCCATCCGCCGGCACAGCCACGCGTACGCGTTCAGTCACGATCATTCAGCCTTCCTCAGTGGCACGGAGACAGGTCCTGCGGCGGCGCGCTGGACGCCCCGCCGATCGTCGGCTCTTCGCCTGACCGGTTTCCAGGCCATTTACTGCTCAGGCAGACCGCACTGGTGATTCTCGGAGTCCTCCCTTGGTGTGTATCGCGTGGTCGTCGGAACCGGGAGAAAACCCGCCGATTGGAAGTAGTCGAGGTAAACCCCGATGAGAGCGCCGTCCAGGGGCGGGCAGGTGATACCGGTTCCGGCGAGGTCCCGCACGGAGTCCCCGTCGTCGACGGTCGGCGGACGGCCGGTTCCGGAGAGCAGCGCCCGGTAGTACTTCACCAGGACGCCGGCCTTCAGCAGCGCGCCGTCGTGCCGGTGCCTTGCCTCCCACAGGCGTTCGAGCCACATGTCCTGCGGGACATAGGAGACGGCGTATCGCTTGGCCACGTGGCCGATCAGCTCGCTCAGCGGCATGCGGGATTGGTTGACCAGGTAACGCGGCGCAGCGGACCCGGTGTCCTGCGCGGACATCCGGACGATGGCGCGGGCGACGTAGTCGACCGGTGAGAACGACACGTCGGGGCCGCCATCGGACGCCGCGACGTCGGGGGCCAGGCCGAGCAGGGTGATGGCTCGAACGAAGTGCCATATTCCGTCGTCGAGTTGACAGGCTCCGGTGACGGAGTGGCCGCTGATCCGGCCGGGGCGGTGGATCAGCACCGGCAGCCCGCGGTCGCCGGCCTGCCGGACCAGGCGCTCGGCGACCCATTTGCCGGCGACATAGCCGCCACCCGGGCGCCCCGGTGGCGGAGGTGTCGCGGCGCGGTCCGCCGGATCCCCCGATACGGCAGCGGTGGAGATGAAGCTGAGCGGCTTGCCGCGGCGCTCGCAGGCCAACCGGACGATCTCCTGGGTACCGCACACATTGGCAGCCCGCAGCGCGGAGTACGGCGCCGCGTGGCCGACCTGGGCGCCGGCGTGCTGCACGGCGTCGATCCGCTCGGCGAGTTCCGCCCAGCGGGCGGGAGTCAAATCGAGGCTGGGCGCGGTCAGGTCTCCGACGACCGGGGTGACGCGCTCGGCCGACCGGTCATCCCAGATCAGGTAGCGCCGCATGGCCTCGCGCAGACGGGCCGCCGCGTGGTGGTCGCTGTCGGCGCGTATCAGGCACCACACGTGGGCATTGGTGTGGTCGAGGAGTTCGCGGAGCAGGAACGCGCCGAGGAAGCCGGTGGCGCCGGTGAGCAGCACGTGGCGAGCTGGTCCGGCGGCGCGTGCGGCGCCGCCAGGGGCGATGCCGGGGTCGAGCACGGCGTCCGTGGCGGGGTCGTGGTGATGCATGGGCTCCTCTCGGTCGTGCGGCAGAGGGCTGATCCGCTGATGGGTCACGTGGTCGAACAGCGGCGCTCAGCCCGTACGGCGGGTCGCCATCACCCGGGCGGCACCGGTTCTGGCAGTGCGCCGAGGCCGGTGAATTCGAGGGTGCGGGCACGGCGTCCGAGTTTGAGCAGGGTCGTACCCGGCCCGGCATCGACGAGGCCGGGCACACCGAGGTCCCGTACCGTGTGCACGGCCTCCTGCCAGCGCACCGGGAGCACCAGGCCGCGCGCGAGTTGTTCGCGGACCTGCCCAGGGTCGGTGTGCGGCCGTGCGTCGATCGCGGAGACGAACCGGGTCGCGCCCGGGCGGAAGTCCGTGGACTCGAGACGGCGCCGCCACGCCGGGACGGCGTCCATCATCAGCGAGCTGTGGAAACCGCCGGGTATCGGCAGCACTTCGGCGCGCAGGCACTGCTCCTCGGCGATGCGGACGGCCGCGGCCACCGCCTCGGGGGTGCCCGAGAGCACGGTCTGCCGGGCGCTGTTGAGCCCGGCGACGTCGAGGATCTCGCCGTGCTCGGCGATCACGCCCCGGCGCAGCCATTCGAGTTCGCCCGCATCGGCGCCGACGATCGCGACCATCGCCCCGGGCCTGCGCAGGCCCTGGTCGTGGCACAGTCGACCGCGGTCCACGGCCAGTTCGAAGCCCTCGTCGGCACCGAGGAATCCGACGTACGCCGCGGCGGTCAGCTCGCCCAGGCTGTGGCCGAGCGCCACCGGCGGGCGGTGGTCCGGCCCGAAGGCCGCGTCGGCCGCCGCGATGCCGGCGGCGAAGGTGGCGGGCTGGACGATCGCGGTGTCGCCGAGGTCCAGTGCCTCGGGATGCGCGGCGCTGAAGGTCTTCAGCAGCCGGGCGACCAGCGGGTGCCGGACGTGGGCGCACAAGGCGAGGAGCAGCGTATGCGCCTTGACGCCCTGCCCGGGAAAGGCGACTCCGTACTGTTCGGCGGTCACGCCGGAACCTCCTCGGACTGGTTGTCGGGCACGGGGACGAGGTCGGGACCGGTGCCCGCCGCACGGTCGAAAAACGCCTGCACCCATGCCGGGTCATGCGCGAGTTCGGCGATCCGGGCCTCGACACGGTCGGCGCGGAGCCGGGCGAGCGCGAGGGTGTCGGAGTAGCGGGCGGCGAGCATGCGGTCGCGGTCGGCGGCATAGCGCTCCAACGCGGCCTGCCGGCGCGCCGGGTCGGGCAGGTCGGCGCCCAGGCGGGCGGCCAGGAGCGCGGCCTGCTGGAACGCCGCGGTGATGCCGTCGGCGGTGATGGAGTCCTTGTGGTGTCCCGCGTCGCCAACCAGCGCCCACCCGGGCCCGGCGGCGCGGCGGAAGAAGTTCCGCTGTGTGCCGCTTCCGTGGAGCGGGCCGACCCGGGTGCCGGCGAGGACACGTTCGTGCAGTTCGGGGGCCGCGGCCGCGAGCCCGCCGAGGTAGGCGGCGGGCAGGTCGCGCCGGACGGCATGGTACTCGGCTTGAGAGAAGTACACCGCGATCAGGGTGCGGCCGTCGTTGGTGGGCAGGCATCCGACCCAGCGGCCGCGGACCGCGTACGCCTCGAACCGGGTGACCGGCACTCCTTCCCAGTAGCCGTAGTAGACGCAGGTCAACGGCGGGTGCTCGCGGACCGCCTCGGCGCGCACGGCGTCCGCCACGACCGAGCGCATGCCGTCCGCGCCGACGACCAGGGCGGCGTGGTCGGCACCGCTGCCGGAGGCGGTGCGCCATCGCACCCCGACGGTCCGCCCGTCCTCGACGACCACGTCGGTGACCCGGCAGTCCTCCCGGAACTCCGCTCCGGCCTCGGTCGCGGCCTCGGCGAGGAGTGTGTCGAGGAGGTAACGCCGCGGCGCGTAGGCCGCGTGGATGCCGTGAATCGGAGTGGGGGTGCCTTCGACGGCGACTCGGCCCATGCGGTGCATGGCCGAGGTGATCGGCGGGCAGCCGGTGGCGGCGACCCGGTCGAGCAGGCCCCAGCGGTCGAGCAGGGCGGTGCCGGGCTGGTGGATGTACAGGGTGGACAGGGTGTCGCGGGGGAAGCGAGCGCGGTCCAGCATCAGGACGCGGTAGCCGGCGCGGGCCAGCAGCATCGCCGCGGGCGCTCCGCCGCAGCGGGCGCCGACGACGATCGCGTCGTAGCCGGCGCAGGATGCGGAGCCCGAACGGCCGGTGGCGGGCGCGGTCACGGCACCAGCCCTCCGTCGATGCCGATGACCTGCCCGGTGATGTAGCGGGCGCGGTCGGAGACCAGGAAGGCGACCAGGTCGGCGACCTCGTCGGGGGTCCCGGGACGGCGCAGCGGGATCCTCCCGATGATGGACGCGTGTACCTTGGGCGCCAAGTCGTTGGTGATGTCGGTGGTGATCAGCCCGGGTGCGACGACGTTCGCGCGAACCCCGGACCGGGCGAGTTCGCGCGCCAGGGACGCGGTGAAGCCCACGATGCCGGCCTTGGACGCGGCGTAGTTGCTCTGTGCCGGGTTGCCGCGCGCGGCCACGACCGAGGACAGCGTGACGATCGAGCCGCTGCCGTGCCGCATGAGCGGGAGGGCGGCGGCACGGCAGGCGTGGTACGTGCCGTACAGGTTGGTCTGGAGCACGTCGTCCCATTCGGCGTCGGTCATGCGCACCAGCGGCCGGTCGCGGGTGATGCCGGCGCAGGTGACGAGCACCGACGGCGGCCCGAGATGCTCTTCGGCGGCCGCGACCAGCGCACGGGACTGCTCGGCGGACGCGACGTCGGCCTCGTACGCGAGCACGCGGGCGCCCGTCGCCTCGGCCTCGGCCGCCACCTCCTCCGCGGCGTCCTTGCGGGTGTGGTAGCAGAACGCGACGTCGAACCCGTCGGCGGCGAGGCGGGTCACGACGGCGCGGCCGATGCCGCGTGATCCCCCGGTCACGATGGCGACCGGGCGGTGGGCGCCCGTCATGGTCACGCCGCTTCGAGCCGGTCGGCGAGGAAGGCGTGGACGGCGTTCACGGAGGTGAGCCCGGCGAACTCGGATTCGTCCAGGCGGATGCCGTACTTCTTCTCCAACTGCACGAGGATCTCCATGGTGGCGAGCGAGTCGACGCCGAGATCGTCCTGGAAGTCGCTTTCGAACCCGACGACGTCGGCCGGGAGTTCGAGCTCTTCGGCGAAGAAGTCGCGCAGTTCGTCGCGGGTGGGGGTCGCGGAGGCCATGGGGTCCTGCCTTTCAGAGTTGGTGATGTCTGTTCGCTGGGGGTGTGCGGGCTCGGCCCGCGAGCGTGTCGTCACGGAACGCCCGCTGCGTCAGGGAGCACGTCGGCGATCGAGACATGGCCGTGGGCGGACACGGCGAGCACCACGGCTCGCTCGGCTGTGCCGGCTGCCATCCGGCCGACCACACGGCGCAGCGGTGCGAGCGTTCCGCTGCCCGGCGGCCGGGCGAGGGTGGTGACGGCGCGGTCGCCCGCGCGTGCGGTCAACCACGCGACGACCGCCGCTCCCGCGGGCGAGTCGTCGAGCACGGCGTCGATCCGCGCGACCGGCCGGCCGTCGGCGAGGAGTTCCTTCCACAGCGGGTCGAGCACCTCGGAGACCTCGGGCACACCGCCCGCCGCGCCGACGAACGCGCCGCGCACCGAGCAGTGGCCGTACGCCCGTTCCCCGGCAACCGAAGCGCCTTCGGGGACGCACACGAGCACGGCGGCGCCAAGGTCGTGTGCGTCCCCGCCGCCCTGGACGGGCGCGGGCCGGTCCTCGACGGCACCCGCGAGCACAGCCGTGGCACGCCTGGTGGCCAGTGCGCGCGCCGCCGTCTGCACGGCCTCCAGTCCGGCGACCGCCGGGGAGTTGATGGCCAGGACGAACGCCTGGAGCCCGTGTTCGGGTGCCAGCCGGCTGCCGAACATGCTGAGCGCCATGTACGGGACCCGGGCCGGGGACAGATCCGCCGCTCCGGTGGCGATGACGGTGCGGTCGAAGTCGTCCTGGAGTGTGGCCCCCGCGTTGTTGCCGCCGATCACGGCAGCCCGGTCCTGCGGCGGGAGGCCGGCGAACCACGCCCCGGTGTCGTCGAGTGCCGAACGGGCCGCGGCGAGCAGATACCGGCAGCCCGGTGGCAGTTTCCGGTAGCCGCGGCCGGGGAGCAGCGCCTCGGTGTCGAACCAGTCGGGAAGCGGTTCCACGGGAGGTTCCAGGGCGTGGGCCGGCCGGACGGCGCCGGGGGCGATCATCCCGAGGCCGAGGACGCGGACGCGGGCGGGGGCGGGGGCGTTCATGCCGGGTCTCCCACCTGCGAGAGCACGAACGAGGCGTTGATGCCGCCGGTCGCGCACGAGTTGACGAGCACGGCCGGCCGGGTCAGCGGTACGGGCCCGTCCTGGGGCAGCCACACGTCGCACTCGGGGTCCTGGTCCAGGGGCGCGTTGGCCGGGATCCTGGCCCGGGAGGCGATGAGTGCCGCGGTCAGGCACGCGAACATGCCCGCGGCGCCCGAGGTGTGGCCGATGAGCGCCTTGAGCGCGTACACCGGTGGACGATCAGGGGAGTCGCCGAACACGCGCCGTAGTGCCCGGCTTTCCACCGTGTCGTTGACGGGGGTGCCGGTCGCGTGCGGCAGCACGCAGCCCACCTGCTCCGGCCGGACTCCGGCGTCGGTGAGCGCGTCCCGCATGGCCCGGACCAGCTGCACCGCGTCGGGCTCAGGGGCGGTGGGGTGATGGTAGGCGTCGCAGCTCCAGGCGGCGGCGCCGAGGTCCGCATACGGCCGGGCTCCCCGCGATGCGGCGTGGGCGGCGGATTCGAGAACCGCGAACGCGGCGCCGTCGGCGAACACGGTGCCGGCCCGGTCGCGGGCGAACGGCCGGCAGCCGCGCGGATCGGTCACCCGGATCCGGTCGAACCCGGCCATGCCGACCCGGGTGATGCCCTCCGCGCCGCCGACGAGCACCACATCGGCCTCGCCGGCGCGGATGATGTCCAGCGCGACGCCGAGCGCATAGCCGCCCGCGCCGCAGGCGTTGCCCAGGCCGGCGGTGCCCGCGCGCGAGCCGACCGCATCGGCGACGACCGCGGCGGTAATCGCCAGCGGGGTCCACATCGGGGTGCCGCCCGCGCCGCGCTGCTCTTCCTGAACGCTGGCATTGCCCATTTCGACGCCCATCACGACGGGGATGCGTGCGGTGTCACCGCGGCCGATGCCGGCGTCTGCGAGGGCTTCGCGTGCGGCCGCGACCGCCATGCGCGGGGCGGGGCCGAGCGGGATTCCGGCGTGGGTGCCGGGATCGGCGGGAATCGCGGAAGGCGGTGTCAGATACATGCGCTTGGCCCGCATGTGCATGTGCGGCAGGTCGACCTCGCGAGGCGTCGCTCCGCCCGCGAGCAGGCCGGCCCAGTGGGCCTCGGTGCCCGCGCCGAGGCAGGAGACGGCGCCGAGGCCGGTCAGCACCGCGCGGTACCGGTCAGGCGGCGCCATGTGGATCACCTCCGAAGCCGTCCCCGTACGTGGCGTTGCCAGCGGGCCGGGTGAGCAGCACGGCGGCCACCCCGCTCGGATCGCCTTCGCCGTCGGGTTGTCCGCCGGTGCCGTCGTCGCCGGCGACCGCGAGCACGGCGTCGTGACCGGGCCGGTCGAGCCAGGCGAGGGCGGCGGCGCATTGCAGGACGCCGAGTGCGCCGGAACAGCGGCCGAGCCGGGCGGTGAGGTCGACCGTGCTGGCCGCGGTGTCGCTATCCGGCCCCGCGGCGAGCCGCAGTCCGATGGGGCCCGGCCACGCGCGGGTCGCGCGGCGAACGGCCTCGGCACGGTCGGCGGCCCTGCCGTAGGCGTGGATCACGGCGCGCGGCCGGGCACCGCGGGCGCGGGCCTGTGCGGGTGACTCAAGGACGAGGCATGCGGCGCCGTCCAGTCGCGGCGTGCCGCCGTGCTCGGCGTGCAGCCTGGCGACCGGCGCGGTGTCCGGTTCGACGCCGACGACGACAGCAGCCGCGGCACGGCCCGCGGCGAGCAGGGCGGTGGCCCAGAACATCGCGTCCAAGCCACTGGTGGTGCCGCTGCTCAGGGTGATGTTCGGTCCGCGCAGGCCGTGGTCGAGGGCGAGCCAGCCCGCGGTGACGTTGCTGGACATGTGCGGCACGCGCATCGGGCTGAGGCCGATGACGGTCTCCTTGCCGATGATGTCGACGAACTCGCAGACGGTATCAAGGTTTCCGAGGTTGCTGCTGACGATGACGGCGGTGTCCGAAGTGGGCAGCGTTACGCCGTACAGCGCCCGTCGTGTGGCACGGAGGGCGAGACGGGACGCGCGGTCCTTGTGTCGCAGCCCGATCTCGCCGCGGCCGGCGTCGTCCTCGGGTGCGGCGGCGCGGCCCGGGTCGAGGAGGTGGTGCTCGTCGGCGACGCCGGTGACGGCGAGCCCGCAGCCGGTGATCACGGCGGGTGTCATGCGGCTCTCCCGACGACGGCGACGGCGTTGATGCCGCCGAGGCCGATGGCATTGATCTGCGCTGTGGCGAAGCGGCCATGGGCCGGGTGATCGACGACGAGGCGCAGGTCCCGGGCTTCGGGGGTGGGGTCGCTCAGCCCCGGTATCGGCGGCAACTCCCCCGTCCGCATGGCGAGTACGGCGACGATCAGGCTCATCAGGCCAGATGCGCCGCAGGTGTGGCCCAGTCCGGACTTGACCGAGGTGACCAGCGGACCGGGCCGGACGCCGCGGAAGACATCGCGCAGCACGCCGGCCTCCACCGCGTCGTTGTGGCGTGTGCCACTGCCGTGCACGACAACCAGGTCGATGTCGGCGGCGTCGACTCCGGCGCGGCGGTGGGCGTCGCGGACGGCGCCGGTGACGCCCGCGACGTCGGGGACGGTGGCGTGCGCCGCGTCGCAGTTCATCGCGACCGCGCGGACACGGGCGTGTGCCGGGCGACTGTGGGTGCCAGAGGCTCGGACGACGACCGCGGCGGCGCCCTCCCCCATGACCATGCCGCGGCGCTGCCGCGCGAACGGCCGTATGGCACGCGGGGGCGGGTTCTGCACGCGGTCGAGCCCGCCGAAGGAGCTTTCGGTGATGGCGTCGGTGCCCGCGACCACGACGGTCTCGGCGAGGCCGAGCGCGATCAGGTCGGTGGCCATGCCCAGGGCGTAGGAGCGCGGCGGCGCACGCGCTGGCCACGGTGTGCGTTTCGACGGTGCCGAACGCGCCGCGCATCGTCTGGCCGAAGTGCAGTTCGGCAAGGGTGAGCGGGTGCCCGTCGCGCCACCACAGTTCGGCGGAGCGCAGTTCGCGCAGCGTGGTTCCGACGATGACCGGCACGTCGGGAACGGTGGCGGGCAGCCCCGCATCGGCGAGCGCGGCGGCGACGGCGGCGCGCAGCCAGCGGGAGGCGCGCCCTGGTTCATCCTGGCCGGGAACGGTCCGGTCGTCGATCTCGTACGCGTGCTTCACCCGGAAACGGGTACTGTCGAAGGCGCGCAACGGAGCGACGCCGGTGCGTCCGTCGCACAGCGCCCGGTGCACTGCTTCGGGTTCGTCGCCGAGGCAGGTGACAACGCCCATGCCGACGATGTCCCCGCTCAACGCTGCTCCTGCGGGACGCGCAGTTGGTAGCGGGCGAGCTTTCCGGTAGAGGTGGTGGGCAGCGCGGCGAGCACCTCGACCCGCGAAGGGCGCTTGTGCGGGGGGAGCTTCTCCCGGATGGCGCGCCCGAGGGCGCGGCGGGCCTGTTCGGGTGTGACGCCGTCGGCGGGGACGGCGTGGACGACGGCCTGCTCCAGGCCAGTGTCGTCGCGCCCGGCGACGACGACCAGGTCGGCGACGCCCTCGGCGGTGCGCAGTTCCGCCTCGATCTCGGCGGGCGCGACCTTGAAGCCACCGAGGTTGAGCAGGTCGTCGGCGCGGCAGACGTGGCGGAAGTCGCCGGCCTCGGTCCGGTAGGCGATGTCGCCGGTGTAGACGCCGCCGTCGGCGAAGGTGCGCGCGGAGGCCTCGGGCCGGTCGATGTAGCCGAGCGCCGCCGAGGCGGATCGGATGTGCAGGCGGCCGTGCGAGCCGGCGGGCAGCGGGCGGCCGTTGTCGTCCCGGACGGTCGCGGTGACGCCGGGCACCGGGTTGCCGGTGGAACCGTGGAGGGCGGCCCGCGGGTCGGTGGCCAGGACGATGTGCAGCACCTCGGTCGCCCCTAGCCCGTTCACCACCGGGACGCCGAGCGACCGCGCCGCGCGGGCGGACAACTCGGCGGGCAGGTGCTCGCCCGCGGCGAGCGCGAGGCGGAGGGACGACGAGTCCAGCACCGTGCCGCGTGCGAGGGTGTCGAGCAGGGCCGCGTAGAGTCTGGGCACCGCGCACAGCACGGTCGGCCGGTGCCGGTGTATGGCGGTGATCGCGGTGTACGGGTCGACGGGGCCGGCGAGCAGCACCGACCGGGCGCCGGCTGCCAGCGGAAACAATACGGAGTTCCCGAAGCCGTAGCCGAACGACAGTTTCGCGGTCGACAGCACGGTGTCGTCGGGTGTGAGGGCAAGGACGGTGCCGAAGCCGTCCAGGACGGCGCGCAGCCCGGTCATGCCATGGCGCACGCCGCGCGGCTGCCCGGTGCTGCCGGAGGTGTACTGGACCAGCGCCTCCGCGTCCGGGACGAACGGGGCGGGCGGCCCGGTGTCGGCTGCGCGGGTGGCGCCCGGTTCGTGCACGGGCAGCAGGCGGAGGGCCTCACGCAGGCTGTCGCGCCGCTCCTTGGGCAGCGACACCCAGGCGTACTCGGCGGCGCAGTCGCGGGCGACGAAGGCGATCTCCGAATCACGCAGCATCGGGCTGAGGACGACGGGGATGCAGCCGTACCACCATAGACCTAGCACCGCGATGACGGTGTCCGTGTTGTCGTCGCCGACGACCAGCGCACGGCAGCCGCGGCGTACTCCGGCGGCGGCGACTGCTCCGGCATGGTCGCGGGCGGCCTGGGTCAGTTCGGCGTAGGTCAGCGTGCGTTCGTGGTCGACGAGGGCGGGCCTGCCACCTTGGCCGGCCGCGACGTGGCGCAGCAGCAGCCTCTCGACGGGGTTCATCACGCTCATCACGCGCCGCCGGACGGTGCGGCGGCGACCACGCCCCGGCGGGCCAGGAGATCAAGGACGTCGGCGAGCGCCTCGGTCCCGGCGGCCTCCTCGGCCTCGAACCGCACGGCGAAGGCGCGTTCGACGCGAGTGACGAGCTCGATCTTCTGCAGGGAGTCCATCTGCAGGTCGGTGTGGAAGCCGTCGGCCAGGGAGACCTGCCCGGGTTCGGCGTCGACGACGTCCTCGGCGATTTGGCGCAGAGTCTCGGCCGCTTGCCCCCAGGGCCGCACGTGCCCTGCCGCGGCGGCGTGCGGTGCGGTGGCCAGATGGGCCGGTAGGTCCCGGTACTTCTCGCGGAGCCGGCGCTTGAGCACCTTGCCGGTCGCACCGACCGGAAGGTGGTCGTCGGTGACCGCGATCTCCAGGGCGGCGAGCGGGGGTTGGCCGATCGCCACGAGGGCGGAGTTGGCACGGGCAAGGAGCCCGGCGGCCGCGCCGGTGTCCGGATCGCTGTCGCGCAGCCTGACCACTGCCACCGGGACGGTCGCCCCCGCGTCAACCCCGGCCACCACCGCACAGTCGGCGGCTTCGGGCAGCGCGAGCAGCAGCGTGTCCTCCATCAGGACGGAGTGGCCCGTCTTGCCCGCCGTGGGGATCGCGTCGACAACGCGGTCGACGTGGAAGTACTCGTTCCTGGCGGTGCGGCGTACCAGGTCGCCGGACAGGAAGTACCCGGAGAGCCGACTGCGGTGGTAGGTGTCGGAGTCGTTCCAGTAGCCGGTGGTGACCGAATCGCCGCGTACTCCGAGCATGCCGACCTCGTCGGGGTCGGCATGGCTGCCGTCCTCGCGCAGGACCGCGACCTTCATCGCGGCCACCGGTCTGCCGAGGTGGCGTGGGACGGACGGCATGTCGGCGGTGGTGGTACGGCGCAGCGCGGCCCAGCCGAGTTCGGACGAGCCGAGGATGTCGTGGAACATCGAGCCGGGCACCCGCTCACCGTCGATGTCGCGGTGGCCGAACCGCACCAGCCGCCGCATATGGACCTCGTGCGCGGAGTCGCCCACATTTATCCAGTCGCGGACCGAGTCGAAGTCCTCCGGATCGACGTCGGACAGCGCCAGTTCGGCGAGCGCGTGGTTGAACGCGAACACGGTCGTGGGGCGGTACCGGGCGGCCGCCCGGGACAGGCCCGCCGCGCTGCGGTCGGCCAGCGCCACCATCGGCAGGCCGGCCAGCAACGCGAAGAACGTGACGGCGATGGCCGCCCCGTGCGACAGCGGTGCCGCGCACAACAGCAGCGAGTCGTCCGGCTCGGGCTGGGTGGACAGCCGGAAGGCGGGCCCTGCCACGCCTTGCCCGTGCGTCCAGGTGACGAGCTTCGGGTTGCCGGTGGTGCCGGACGAGTGGCACAGGAAGATCGGGTCGGAGTCGCTGTGCCGGTACCGGGCCCGGTCCGGCAGGACGGCGCCGCTCAGGCCGCCGACCTCGGATCGGGTGAACGCCCATCGCAGCGAAGGGAGTTCCTTCTCCGCCCCGTCGAGTCGCGCCAGGTGCGCGGCATCGGTGTAGAGGCCGACCGCGCCGGCGCGCCGCATGAGCCCGAGCGCGACCTCGCCAGGAAGCCGCCCGTTGACGACGACGGCGATCGCGCCGAGCTGCGCGAGCGCGGCGAGGTGCGCGTGCTCCTCGAACGAGTCCTCCATATACAGCGCGACCCGGTCGCGTGGCCGCACGCCCTGTGCGAGATACCAGGACGACCACGCGTCCGCGAGCGAGCACAGCGCGGCGATTCCGAACTCGGCGCGAGGCGCTCCGTCGACGCCGGGTATCGGCGGATCCGCCACGACCAACGGGGCATCCGGATCGCGGCTGTGCGTAAGCGCCGTCTGCCACAGGTTCCCGCCGCCGAGGCCGGGGTCCCGGGCCACAGCGACGCGCCTCGCCCTGGGCAGCAGGGTGCGCCGCGCGGATGCCACGGACAAATCAGTGAACGCGGACAGCATAGGACCACCAGCTCTCACGGGAGGCAACGCGCCGCCGCGCGCACCCTCTCCGGCGCCGCGGTCGTTGCGGGAACGAGTCAAGTCCACCCCCGAGTTCGACCCCGGGCAACCGATTGCGCACCCCCGCCCGGCGTGTCGAGCAACATCCACCAGATCTCAGCCAAGAGGGGAGACCACCCCGCGCAATCCCCGCAGCAGGAGGACCCGCGACACGCAGTCCGCCGCGGCCCCGCGGTTCCTCGAACCAGCGCCTGCACGGAGTTGAGATCAGTGGAATGGCCTGCGGCGCGGTCTGCGATCCTGGTAGGCCATCCGGCATGGCGCGTGGAGACCTCACCGACGAGGAATCTTCGCGTCCTTCGACGCTGGCGGCGGCTCAGCAAGATCAGCCAGACGGCGCAGACGGACAAGCACGAAGCGCGATCTCGGCGGCGGGGACGGGACCCCGTCAAACCACAGGTCGGAGTCGTCGTGGCTGCCTTTTGACGCGGTACAGGCTGCCCTCGTTGTACGGCAAAGCCATCAGAAGATCGTGCCGGCCAGTCGGACGTCATCCCAGCTCACGCAGCGAATGGCGGCTGCCGTACTAGATTGGCCGATATTCTCAGCCCGGCCCGCCTGATCGCCTCCCTGATGCACACACTTCAGGCATTAATCCAGTATCAGGACTTGATGCACAATAGCCCTTGGGACGAGATCCAGTCCCGATCGAGGAATCGCCCGGTGATTCTTCCGATGATGATCAGAAACTGGTCCAGCAGTTCTGTCTCCGGCATCATGTCGTCGTATGACAGATCCGCCCAATGGACGTCATACTCGGTCTCATCAAAGATGCTTCTATACGCGCCATCGTGGGTGTAGATCGGCTCGTCAATCTCCCCACTTGCGTAGGAGATTTCAACTACTCGCCGGCCACGGCGGCTGAGCTCCTCCGCGGACGACGCTTGCCCGCCGCGGAGAAGAAGGACGTGAGACCAGCCGGGTGCATGCGGCGTGATCCAAACCCGCTGCCCGGAGCCAGCAGGGTCGTGCGACCTCATGGCGGTTTGAAAATCGCAGGCCTCTATCGTCTCCGTCGGGAAGTGCAAACGCCGGGCCACCTCGAACCCATCCTCAAGGCTGACCCATTGGGAGACGAACCACCCGTCGAGCCCGTGCGCCGCGAGAAGGCGTTGTTGATTTTCGTCAGGAAAAGGGTTCACGAGTTATCTGGATTCCGTTTCGAGAGAGTCCGAAAGAAGGGGAAGAAGCGTGTACCGCTGCAAAACTCGTACACATGGTGTGCTGGTGTCTCTTCGGGCCTGTCAGGCGGCCCGACGGTACTCGTTGATGGCTCCGCTGAGCACCTTTCGCCGCTGAATCCGGCCTTTCAGCGGCACCACACGTGCTCGTCTTGATCGGGTGGGCGTTGTTGGCGGGACTGGTGTGGGCGATGGTTGTCGTAGTGCTCGGCGTACTCGTTCAGGACTGATCGCAGGCGGCGTTTGTCGTAAATCAGCAGATGGTCGGTGCATTCGGATCGGACGGTGCGGATCAGCGTTCGGCGTAGCAGTTGACTCGGGGTGTACGCGGCGGCGTCTTCATCAACGTGACGCCTAGGCTGGTGAAGACCTCGTCGAAGACGGCGGTGAACTTGGTATCCCGGTCACGAATGAGGAACCGGAACGGGCTTGCCCTGTGCCCGAGGTTCATGCGCAGGTTGCGGGCCTGCTGGGCGGTCCAGGCGCCGGTGGGATGGGCGGTGACTCCCAGGATGTGAACGCGTCGTCTTTCCACCTCCATCACGAACAACACGTACAGGCGCTTCAAGAAGATCGTGTCAACGTGGAAGAAGTCGCAGGCGAGTAGCCCTTTCGCCTGCAGCCGTAGAAACGTCCGCCAAGAGGTGTCGAAGTTTCGTGGCGCCGGCCGGTGTCGGCGTGAACGCAGGATTCGTCGCACGGTCGCCTCACTGACCTGCACGCCGAGGCTGACCAGTTCGCCGTGGACCCGCCTGTACCCCACCTCGGGTTCTCGCGTGCCAGGCGTAGAACCAGCTCCCGGATCTCCTTGCTCAGCGCAGGACGGCCGGCGCGGCGGGGGTAGGTCCACGAGCGTTTGATCAAACGCCGATGCCAGGCCGACAAGGTATCCGGGGTGACCCGCCGATGAGCTCGCGGCACCGTCGGCAGGAAGCGGGCCACCGCCAAGAGCGCCCGATCGGCCCAGTCCGGCTTCGGCCGGGCGACCTGGCGCTTCAATACGGCAACCTCATGCCGGAGCACCATGATCTCGACGTCCTTGAATGCCTGTCCACGCCCCAGCAACACGAGCCAGCCGAACACCCGAATCAAGGTCAGATACAGCAGACGAACCGACACAAGACCCGATCTTGCCTCACCGCCTTCGGTGGTCAAACCCGCAGATCAAGCGCCACGCGATGAGTTATGAAGCGGTACGAGGTCCGGGCGTGCTGCTGTTTCGCTGTCTCGCGGTGCCAGCTCAGGATGGTGTCCGGGCGAACGACAAGTCGCAGCCGACGCAGGACCGCGCGGGGCAGCGAGGTCAGGAGCGCGGCCGGGAAAGGCGGTCTTCGGGGGGTGAATCTCACCCGTACATCGGCGCCGGGCTGCCGTTGCAGGACCATGATCTGATGACGCAGGGCGAGAATCTCGACATCCTTGCCCCGATCACTCATTGGCAGTGGCCGTAGCGCGGCGAAAGCGTTCGTGACGCTCAGATAAGCCAGGCGAAGAAGCACGACCGATCACCATGCCGCATACTGCGCGGCTGAGGATCATGTGCATCCTGATATTCCAGCAGGTCTACGACCTGACCGGATGATGTTTTCGGCAGGCGCAGTGTTCTGGGCGGTCGCCGACAAGGCGGCGCGGCCATACGCCGATGAAACTTTCATGAATGCCAGTGTGCGCTGGTCGAACCGACCATGTCAGAACCTGCACGTCCGACCGAAAAGGCGCAGCACAGCACGCAGAAGTTCGCCACGCAGAGACACGGTGACAATGGCCTTTCAGCTCTGACCCGGGCGCAAAGTTCGGAATATGGGCCAAAATGAATCCTGCTGCCCCGGAGTCCGAAAGCTCGCAGCGGAAAGGGCCTTGCCACAACCGTTGACAGTGGTCCTGGCAGCGATCACAGTATGCATGCTTGTAGATCTCGAGGCGGCACTCGAGGGCGACTCGGCAGCGCAGTCGCATGACCGGACCGGCCGGTATTCGGGCCGACTGACCCCGAGGTGGAGTGGAGGCGGACGGTGGCCGGCATGCGAGGCGAAGCGCACAACCCAACAAGTCGAAGATCAATTGAATGAGCAATTCCCCGAAGTGCCCTCAGCCATGTGCTCCACCATGAGGCAACGGCCGCCAGATTCTTGTGACAAGTGGTCACGCTGCCGCTGCATTCGAATTGATCGACCAAATGCCCATCCCGGTAAGGAGAAACATGCGAAAAGTCACTTTGCTCCGCCGATTCGGCCTCGTCTCAGCGGTGGCGGTCGGCCTGGCAACCACATCCGTGGCCGCGAACGCCGACGGCTATGACACTCCCCGCACCGCCACTGTTGTGGGGGCGGGCAACACCTACGCGGAAGGGGTGGCGGCGGCCGAACGGCGGGCCCGGCAGGCCGTCCTCGCGGTCGGCCACGACTGCACCCCTGGGACCTATCACACTTTCGGCATCTATACCTCTCCGGGTGGCGGCACATGGGTCTTCCAGTCCACCCACGAGGCGATGTGCGTCGACTAATCAAGTTTCAGCAGATCGGCCTCCGCCGGCGTTGCCGGGTCACTGCAGCCCCGCTGCCCGCAGCGGAGGCCGTTCCACGCTGGGTGGGACATGGCTACAGCATCTACGCGAACGAGGTCCGGCAAGGCATCAGCCCACGTTCCGCGTAAGTTGGTGATTCTTGAGGGTTTCGGCGAGTTGAACCCGCAAGTCAGAGCATTGGGGCTACCTTCACACATCCACGGCGTGCCGCGCCCCACTCGGCTCGTGCACCCACCGCTCGGCGTAGCAGTTCGCCCGCGGCGTGCGCGCTGGCGTCCTCACCACCGTCACGTCCGCGCCGGCGAAGACCTCATCTAAGGCCGCAGTGAACTTGGTGTCTCGGTCGCGGATGAGGAATCGGAAGGAGCCGGGCCGCTCACCGAGGTCCATGAGCAGGTTACGGGCCTGCTGCGCCGGCCAGCCGCCTGTCGGGTTGGCGGTCACGCCAAGGATGTGCACGCGCCGGGTCGCCACTTCCATCACGAACAACACGTACAAACGCTTCAAGGAGATCGTGTCGACGTGGAAGAAGTCGACGGCCAGCAGCATTTGCGCTCGGGCGTGCAGGAAGGTCCTCCACGAGGTGTCGGCATCTCGTGGAGGCGGGCCGACCCTCCGGCTCCGCAGGATTCGGCGTATGGGCGCTTCGCTGACCTGGTAGCCGAGCCGGACCAGTTCACCGTGCACCCGGCGCTGTCCCCAAGACGGGTCCTCCCGCGCCAGGCGCACCACCGACTCTCGGATCTCCTCACTCATCCGAAGCCGGCCGGACTGGTGCGGATACGTCCATCGGCGTCGGACCGTGCGGCGGTGCCCGGCCGGCAGAGTACCCGGCCTCACGAGCCTGTGAGCCCGCAACCCGGGCGGTAAGAGCCGGGACGGTGCGGCCAAGATCGCTCGCACCGCCAATGCCCCAGCACGCTGCTGACCGGACCGATCCTCGTGGTCCGATCAGCCATACTCCGGTTCTCTCCTGTCTCCTCCACCGATCGTTCACCGCGACGGTGGGCGGCGGCCACTGTGCTGCCGCCGCCCGGCGTGATGGGTCATTCGGAGGAGAAGGCGGCGTCGAAAGCGGCGGCCGGTGGAGTGATGGCGTTGAGCGAGCGGATGTAGGCGAGGGATTCCGGCGCGCCGTGCAGCCGGTCCATGCCCGCGTCCTCCCACTCGACGGAGATCGGGCCGTCGTAGCCGATGTGGTTGAGCGCGCGGAAGCAAGCCTCCCACGGCACGTCGCCCCGGCCGGTGGACACGAAGTCCCAGCCGCGCCGGGGGTCGGCCCAGGCCAGGTGGGAGGCCAGACGGCCGCGCCGGCCGTCGCGGGTGGCCACCCGGGCGTCCTTGCAGTCCACGTGGTAGATCCGGTCGGCGAAGTCGAGGATGAAGTTCGCCGGGTCCAGGTCCTGCCACACCATGTGCGAGGGGTCCCAGTTCAGGCCGAAGGCCGGCCGGTGCCCGATGGCCTCCAGCGTCCGGACCGTGGTGTGGTAGTCGTAGGCGATCTCGCTCGGGTGCACCTCATGGGCGAAGCGCACCCCGACCTCGTCGAAGACGTCGAGGATCGGGTTCCACCGGTCGGCGAAGTCGGCGTAGCCCGCCTCGATCATCGACGGGGGCACCGGCGGGAACATCGCCAGCGTGTGCCAGATCGACGAGCCGGTGAAGCCGACGACGGTCGTGACGCCGAGCGCGGCCGCCGCGCGGGCGGTGTTCTTGATCTCTTCGGCGGCGCGCCGCCGTACGCCTTCGGGTTCGCCGTCACCCCAGATGCGGGCGGGCACGATGCCCTTGTGGCGCTCGTCGATGGGGTGGTCGCAGACGGCCTGGCCGACCAGGTGGTTGGAGATCGTCCACACCCCGAGGTTGTACTTGGCCAGGGTCTCCTTCTTGCGTTCGATGTAGGAGTCGTCCGCGAGGGCCTTGTCGACCTCGAAGTGGTCGCCCCAGCAGGCGATCTCCAGTCCGTCGTAGCCCCACTCCGACGCCAGCCGGCAGACCTCCTCGAACGGCAGGTCCGCCCACTGCCCGGTGAACAACGTAACCGGCCTCGTCATGATCCCTCCACAGTGATGAAGCGGCTGCCCTCAGCCGCGCTCTGCTCGACGGCCGCCAGCACCCGCTGCACCCGCAGGCCGTCCTCGAAGGACGGTGCGGGGTCGGCGCCGGCGGCGATCGCCTCCAGGAAGTCCTTCATCTCGTGGACGAAGGTGTGCTCGTACCCGAGGCCGTGACCCGGCGGCCACCACGCCCCTGCGTACGGGTGGTCCGGCTCGGTGACCAGCACCCGCCGGAATCCGTGCTCGGCGCTGTCGATGGTGTGGTCGTGGAACCACAGGTCGTTCATCGACTCGAAGTCGAAGGCCAGGCTGCCCAGGGCGCCGTTGATCTCGATGCGCAGCGCGTTCTTGCGCCCGGTCGCGAAGCGGGTGGCCTCGAAGGAGGCCAGCCCGCCGCCGCTGAGCCGTCCGATGAACAGCGCCGCGTCGTCCACGGTGACCGCTCCCCTCCCGGTTCCGCCGCCGGCCGAGAGCCCGGCCGAACTGGCCGCCAGGGGACGCTCCTTGACGAAGGTCTCGGTCAGCGCCGTCACCCCGGTCAGCCACTCCCCGGTGATGAACTCGGCGACGTCGACGATGTGGGCGCCGATGTCGCCGAGGGCGCCGGAGCCGGCCTTGTCCTTCTGGAGCCGCCAGACCAGGGGGAATTCCGGGTCGACGATCCAGTCCTGCAGATACTGCGCCCGTACGTGCCGGATCTCGCCGAGCATGCCCTCTTCGACGAACCGCCGGGCCAGCGCGACGGCGGGCACGCGGCGGTAGTTGAAGGCGACCATGCTGCGCACGCCGCGCGCCGCCGCCTCCTTCGCCGCCGCGGCCATGGCCTCGGCCTCGGCGACGGTGTTGGCGAGCGGCTTCTCGCAGATCACGTGCTTGCCCGCCTGCAGCGCGGCGACGGCGATCTCGGCGTGCGAGTCGCCGGGCGTGCAGATGTCGACGATCTGCACGTCGTCACGGTCGAGCAGGCGTTTCCAGTCGGTCTCCGCGCCGGCCCACCCCAGCTTCTCGGCGGCCTGCGCGGTCGCCTCGGCGGATCTGCCGGCCACGGCCACCATCGCCGGTCTGAACGGCAGGTCGAAGAACGCGTCCACGCTGCGCCACGCCTGGGAGTGGGTACGGCCCATGAACGCGTAGCCGACCATGCCGATCCCGATGACGGGTCTCATGACTCGAACCCGAGAGGCAGGTACTGGGCGGCGTTCTCCTTGGTGATGGTCTCCGAAGCCAGGGTGATCGACTGCGGCACCTGCTGCTCCAGCAGGTCGCTCATGCCCTTGCCCTGGGCGATCAGCCGGGCGATCTTGATCGCCGAGGCGGCCATGGTGGGGGGATAGGTGACGGTGGCCTTCAGCACGCCGCTGTCGGCCTGGATGTCACGCATCGCGTTGACCGAGCCCGCGCCGCCGACCATGAAGAACTCGTTGCGACCGGCCTCCTTGATGGCCGCCAGCACGCCGATGCCCTGGTCGTCGTCGTGGTTCCAGATCGCGTCGATCTTCTTGTGCGCCTGGAGCAGGTTGGCGGCCACCTGCGTTCCGGACTCCACCGTGAACTTGGCGTCCTGCTGGGCGGTCACCTTGAAGCCGTACGTCTTCAGCGCGTCGGCGAAGCCCTTGCTGCGGTCCTGGGTCAGCGGCAGCGTGGCGATGCCCTGGATCTCCAGGATGACCGGGTTGGAGACGCCCTTGTCCTTCAGCGTCTTGCCGATGTGGTGTCCGGCGGCCACACCCATGCCGTAGTTGTCCCCTCCGATCCAGGCCCGGTACGACAGCTTGTCCGGGAAGACGCGGTCCACGTTGACCACCGGGATGCCCGCGTCCATGGCCTGCCGGGCGACCTGGTTGAGCTGCTGACCGTCGTTCGGCAGGATCACCAGCACGTTGACCTTCGCCTGGATCAGCGACTCCACCGCCGAGATCTGCTGGTTGATGTCGTTGGTCGGCTCGACCGGCCTGAATTCGACGTCGGTGTACTGCTTGGCCGCGTCCGCCGCGTTCTTGCTGATGGCGGCGATCCAGCCGTGGTCGGCGGCCGGGGCCGAGAAGCCGATGACGACCTTCTCGCCAGGGGCGTCGTTGCCTTCCTTGGCCGCGGGAGCGGCGGCGGGCGCGCTCGCCTGCTGGGTGGCGACCGGCTCGTTGCTGGTGCAGGCGCTGATGAGGGCACCCGCGCCGAGGGCGGCGCCGCTGAAGAGGAAGCCGCGCCGGGCGACGTTCTTGTCCATGTCTTCTCTCCTTGCTGAAGCCGGAAGGCTTGCGATCCGGCCCTGGTGTCAGGTTTGTGGTTTGAGGCTTCGCCGCTGCAGCAGCACGGCGGCGACGATGATCGCGCCCTTGGCGATGAGCTGGTCGGCGGTGTTCAGGCCGTTCAGGATGAACAGGTTGGTGATCACAGTGAAGATCAGCAGACCGAGGATCGATCCGATGATCGTGCCCCGGCCGCCGCTCAGAAGCGTCCCGCCGATGATCACCGCGGCGATCGCGTCCAGCTCGTACAGGTCGCCGTGTGTAGACGATCCGGTCGTGGTCCTGGCCATGATCAGCACTGCGGCGATCCCGCAGCACAACCCCGACAGGGCGTACAACAGCAGCGTGTGCTTGCGCACGTCGATGCCGGCCAGGCGGGCGGCCTCGGGGTTGCCGCCCACCGCGTAGGTGCGCCGGCCGAACGTCGTGCGGTTGAGCACCAGCCAGCCGAGCAGCACCACCAGCGCGAACACGTACACCAGCAGCGGCAGCCCGAGCACCCGCGTGGTCGACAGGCTCACGATCAGCGAATTGTCCTGCTGCACGAGCTGTGTGCGCTGGTTGGACATCCGCTGCGCCAGGCCGCGCCCGGCCACCATCATCGCCAGCGTCGCGATGAACGGCACCATCCGGCCGTAGGCGATCAAGATCCCGTTCAGCAGGCCCGCGCCGGTGCCCACCAGCACCGCGCACACGATCATCACGACCGGCCCGTAGGACTGGGTCGCCAGCGTGGTCGCCCACACCGACGCCAACGCCATCAGCGCGCCCACCGACAGATCGATGCCACCACCGATGATCACGAACGTCATGCCAACAGTGATCACCCCGATGGTCGAGGCCAGCGCCAGGATGCTCACCAAGTTGGAGGAGGTGGCGAAGTTCTCCGGCTTCGTCACCAATCCCACGATCGCCAGCAGTATCAACGCCGCGACCAGCCCCAGATGCCGGACCTCACCCAGCCGGCCGAACCGCCCGCCCGGTCCCGCCGCCTTCAACCGCGGTCCCGCCGGCGCGCCCTGATCAACCTCAGTCATGCGATGCTCCTTCGGTGGGGGGATTTCCCACATCGGATCCGGGCCTCTGTCCTGCGGAGACCATCACCAGATCGAGCACCCGGTGCTCGTCCAGGTCCTCGGCCGGCGCCTCATGGACGATCCGGCCCTCGCGGATGACCAGCACGCGGTCGGCCAGGCCCAGCACCTCAGGCACCTCGCTGGACACCAGCAGCACACCGATGCCGTCGTCGGCCAGCTCGCGCACCAGCGCGTACAGCTCGGCCCGGGCACCGACGTCCACCCCACGCGTGGGCTCGTCCAGCAGCAGCAGCTTGCGGTCCTCGGCCAGCCAGCGTCCCAGCACCGCCTTCTGCTGGTTGCCGCCCGACAAGGTCCTGATCGGCCGGCGCGGATCGGGCGGGCGAATGTCAAGCGCCTGCGACAGCCGTTCGGCCTCGGCGAACTCGGCCCGGCGGTCGAGCCAGCCCAGCCACCGCGGCCTGGTGTAGCGGCTCAGGCTCGCCAGCGTGATGTTCTGCGCGACAGGGTGGTCCAGCAGCAACGCCTGCGTCTTGCGCTCCTCGGGGGCCAGGCCCATGCCCATCCGCACCGCGCGGGTCGTGCTGCCCGGCGGCACCGTCCGCCCATCGAGCACGACCCGGCCACCGGCCCGCCGCGCGCCGTAGATCGCCTCGATGATCTCGCTGCGGCCGGAGCCGACCAGGCCCGCCAGACCGACGATCTCCCCGGTCCTGATGCTGAACGACACGTCCGCGAACCGGCCGGGCAGCGTCAGGTTCTCCACTCTCAGCACCTCGGGCCGCCCCTCGTGGGCTCCCCTGCCCGGCCGGGGCGGGAAGGCGTACTCGACGTTGCGGCCGGTCATCAGCGCCACGATCTTCGAGGTCGGGGTGTCCTTGGCCGCCAGCCCCACCGCGACCGTGCGCCCGTCCTTGAGCACGGTGACTCGGTCACCGATCTCGCGGATCTCCTCCAGCCGGTGGGAGATGTAGATCACCGCCACGCCCTGGGAGGTGAGGTCACGGATCACCCGGAACAGGTTGCCGACCTCGTCGTGGTCCAGCGCGGCCGACGGCTCGTCCATGATGATCAGCCGGGCCGAGTGCGACAGCGCCCTGGCCATGCTGACGATCTGCTTGTGCGCCGGCGACAGCGAGCCCACCTCGGTGCGGGGGCTGATCTCACCGTGCCCCAACCGCTTGAGCAGCTCGGCCGTCGCCCGGTCGGCCTCGGCCCGGCGGGAGAACCCGAAGGTCGCCGGCTCGTGACCGAGGAAGATGTTCTCCGTCACGCTCAACCCGTCCACCAGATCGAGTTCCTGGTAGATGGTGGCGATTCCGTGGCCCATCGCCGCGGTCGGCGGCGCCAGCCGTACGGGCGAGCCGTCGAGCAGCACCTCGCCCTCGTCGGGTTCGTGGGCGCCGGAAAGGATCTTGATGAGCGTGGACTTCCCGGCGCCGTTCTGGCCGAGCAGGCAGTGCACCTCTCCGGCTCTGACCTCAAGGTTCACGCTGTCCAAGGCACGCACGCCCGGGAACTGCTTGACGATTCCTCGCATCACGAGCCGCGATGAGGAGTCGGATGGTGACCGCGGCACAGGGCCTCCCTCGGTTACGGTGTGGCCGTGCCCGCCTGATGGCCCCGCCCGCCTGACGGCGCCGGTTGGCACCGCCGCAACGGCACCGAGGTCGGCGTCAACGGTGCCGGTGCGGCTTCGGGTGACCGATCAGGCGGGCGGGACGTTCTGGATGGGAAAGGGCACGGGGAGAAGGGCACGGGAGTTTCCCGTCCGCCTGACCGCATGCCCCATGGCCGCGGCACGCGAAATGGGCGGGATGTGCCGAGGCGGTGCGGAACAGGCCGGTCAGGCGGACAGGAGGTTCAGGGAGCGGGCGGTAGATCGGGACCGCGTGGCGGACACGCGGGTCAGGCTGACTGTGGCGATCAGGCCATCGGGGTTCCCTCGATGACCCCGATGGTTGGAGACGTTCGGATCGAGATGCTTGTGGGGTCGGACAGTGCTCGTTCCACGACGACACCGGCCGCTCCGCGTGAGGCGGCGCCGAAGCCGAGGTCAGAGGCGGCGAACCGGCAGCGCTCGACGGCGTCGCTCATGCCCAGGCGTGCCAGCGTCTGTTGCGCTGCGGGGATGATCAGGTCGGCGAGTCGCGCGAAGTACCCGCCCAGCACGATCACCCGTGGGTTGAACAGGTTGACCAGCATGGCCGCCCCGATTCCGAGCCACCGGCCCACCTCTGCGGCGGCGGCGTCGACGCGGGGATCCCCTTCGGCCCGTCGGTGCTCGATCTCGGCCAGCCGCTCCTCCGGGTCACGGACGAGTTGCGGGCCAGTGCCGTACGCGCGGTCTGGCGTGGCCATGCGGACCAGCGCGGCCAGCCCGACTTTGGTCTCCCAGCAGCCGACCCGGCCGCAGCGGCACGACTCGCCGGAGGGATCGATCACGACGTGGCCGACCTCCCCCGCGAATCCGTCCGCTCCGCCCAGCAGCCGGCCGCCGGCGATGACGCCGCCGCCGATGCCTACCTCGCCTGTGAGGTAGACCAGGTCGGAGGTGCCGGCCGCGACGCCCGAGGTGTACTCGGCCAGGGCGGCGAGGTTGGCGTCGTTGTCCACCGCGACGGGGATGTCCGCGGCGATGTTCGCGTGGGACAGCCGCTCCGCCACCGCCACTCCGCGCCAGCCGAGGTTCGGGGCGACGACGACGGTGCCAGTGGTGGCGTCGATCAGGCCGGGGACAGCCACGATGATTCCGGCCGGCGTGATCCCGAGCCGGTCGAGGTCGGCGACGGTCCTCTCAGTCATGCGGGCCAGCTCGTCCAGCGAGCGTTCCGGGCCGGACCCCATGGCGTCGAAACCGATGCGCCGGTCGATGATCACCCTGCCGGCCAGGTCGGTGGCGATCGCGGCGATGTAGTCGACGTTGACTTCCATGCCGAGGGCGCCGACCCGGGAGCCGTCCAGGGTGAGCGCGACACCCGGGCGGCCGACGGAGCCGGCGTGCTGCGGCCCCATCTCCTTGATCAGTCCGCGCGCCTGCAGCTCGCTCACCAGACTGGTGACGGTCGCCTTGTTCAGCCCGGTCGCGGTGGCGACGGCCGATCGGGTGCACGGGCCGCACGCGCTGACATGACGCAGCACGAGGGCGAGGTTGGAACGGCGCACGGTGGCCTGATCCGCGGGAACTCCCGCGGACCCGCCGCGACTCATCGAGTCGATCGCGTGGCCGTCGGCCCGGCTGTGGTCCACGCTCCTCCTCGATTAGTTCGGATGGCTAGCCGAATTAAAGGCACGACTGCCTGCGGGCACAAGTATTAAATCGTTCGCAACTTGCATAACGTTCCGGTAACTGAAGTGAGAAACGTGGCTGAAGTGCACGGAAATGAGCGATGCCAACTCGTTACGGACTTGAGGGGTGCGTGGTCCGACATCGCCGTGTTACAACCCTGATTAATTGATCTGGGAGACAAACAAAGGGACAGGTGGTGCGGGTGACGTACAGACCGTCCCGCTCCCGCTCCCGCTCCCCGGGCGGCGCCGCGCCGACGGGTCCCGCCACGCTGCGCCGGGCGAACCTCTCGCTGGTGCTGCGCGAACTGCGCGACCACACCTCCCTGTCCCGTGCCGAGATCGCGCAGGCGACCGGGCTGCACCGGGCCACCGTCTCCAATCTCATGGCCGAGCTCCTGGAACGGCGGCTGGTGCGGGAGGTCGGTGTCGAGCACGTGGGCGCCATCGGGCGTCCCAGACGGGCGGTGGCGCTGCACGGCGCGCACGTCGGCGCCCTGGGCATGGAGATCAACGTCGACTACATCGCGGTCCACGGCACCGACCTGAGCGGCCGGAGCCTGGTCGAGCGCCGGGTGGTCCACGACGCGATGGGCAGCGGCCCCGACAGCGCCGTACGCCGGCTCGGGCTCGTGGCCAAGGAGGCCGTGGAGGCGATGCGGCGCGCCGGAGCTGTCCCGACCGGCATCGCGGTGGCCGTCCCCGGACTCGTGGACGTGACACGCGGCGTCGTGACACTCGCGCCGAACCTCCACTGGCGCGACCTGCCCCTGGCCGAGCAGCTGAGCTCCATACTCGGCCCGCGGAGCGTGCCGGTGCGGGTGGACAACGACGCGAACCTCGCCGCCCTGGCCGAATACACCTCCGGCGTCGCCGCCGGCACGCCCCACCTGGTCTATCTCACCGGAGAGGTGGGCGTGGGCGGCGGCATCATCTCAGGCGGCGAACTTCTGCGCGGAGCGGACGGGTTCTCCGGCGAGGTCGGACATCTACGGGTCGACCCCAACGGCGACCGATGCGGCTGTGGCCGCATCGGCTGCTGGGAGACCAAGGTCGGCCTGGCCGCGCTCGTACGCGCGGCCATGCCCGAACAGGCGTACGGGTTGCCCGGCATGCCGGTGCCCGATCCCGGCGAACGGGTGGCCGACATCGCCAAGGGCCTGGCCTCGGGCGACCGGCGGATGATGATGGCGGTGGCGCAGGTCGGCGAGTGGCTCGGGCTCGGCGGCTCGATCCTGGCCAACCTGTTCAACCCGCGAGTGATCGTCATCGGCGGCTACTTCGCCTCACTGGCCCAGTGGCTGCTGCCGCACGCACAAGATCAGCTGCAACGGCTCGTGGTGGCTGCTCCCGCCGCCCAGTGCCGATTCGTCGCCTCCACGCTCGGCTTCGGCGCCGCCTCCCGGGGCGCCGCGAGCATGGTGGTCAACCACATCATCGACGATCCGACAACGATCTTGGATTCACTCCGCAGGCCGGCACCTTACTGACGGCCCCACAGACCTGGAGACGGCACCCTCCAGCAACCCGCACCATCCACTACCACCAAGTGGCAACAGCGCGGCGGCGCGCGCCTTGCCTGACGTCCCCCCGGTCAGGAAGGGTTTTCCATGTCACCACGTCCTCGAACGTGGGCCAGGCTGCTCAACGCGGTCCTGCCAGAAGGCGGACGACGTGCGAGACGTCGAACCGCCACCACGATGGTCTTAGCCCTCGTCGCCTCTTTCCTCACGTTCCTTGCGGCGCCCGGGAGCGCCGAGGCCGCCACGGCGGCGGAGCCCGCCTTCAAGGTGCTCGTCTTCTCGAAGACGACCGGATTCCGGCACGACTCGATCCCCGAGGGCATCGCGGCCGTGCAGAAGCTCGGCCAGGACAACAACTTCGCGGTCGACACGACCGAGGACAGCGCCCTGTTCACCGACCAGAACCTGGCGCAGTACCAGGCCGTGGTCTTCATGTCCACGACCGGTGACCCGCTGGGCACGCAGGAGCAGAAGGACGCCTTCCAGCGCTACATCCAGGGCGGCGGCGGTTTCGTGGGCGTCCACGCCGCCGCCGACAGCGGCTACAACTGGGCCTGGTACGGCAAGCTGGTCGGGGCGTACTTCAAGCAGCACCCGGCGATCCAGCAGGCCACAGTCAAGGTCGAGGACCCGGCGCACCCGGCGACCAAGGATCTCCCGACGACCTGGACCCGTACCGACGAATGGTACGACTACCAGGCGAACCCGCGTGGCACGGTCCACGTGCTGACGTCGATGGACGAGAAGTCCTACACCGGCGCCACGATGGGCGCCGACCACCCGAACACGTGGTGTCAGGACTTCGACGGCGGCCGTTCGTGGTACACCGGGCTCGGCCACCTCAAGGAGAACTACAGCGAGCCCAACTTCCTGAAGCTGCTGCTCGGCGGCATCCAGACCGCCGCGGGCGCGGTCAAGGCCGACTGCTCGGCCTCGCAGAGCGCGAGCTTCGAGAAGGTCACCCTCGACGGCAACACGTCGAATCCGATGATGGTGGACGTCGCCAAGGACGGCCGGGTCTTCTACATCGACCGACTCGGCGAGGTCAAGATCATCAAGCCGGCCGGCGGCACGGTGACGGCGGCGAAGCTGAGCGTCTTCACCGCCAACGAGAGCGGCCTGCTCGGCATGGCGCTCGACCCCGGCTTCGACTCGAACCACTGGGTGTATCTCTACTACTCCCCCACCGGCACGAACGTCGACCGGCTGAGCAGGTTCACCGTCACCGGTGACACCGTGGACCTGACGAGCGAGAAGAAGATCCTCGACGTCCCGGTGCAGCGGGCCGAATGTTGCCACCACGGCGGCGGCATGGTGATGGACCCCAAGACCGGCAATCTGTGGCTGGGCACGGGCGACAACACCAACCCGTTCGCCTCCGACGGCTACACGCCGATCGACGAGCAGTCGGGGCGCTCCAGCTGGGACGCCCAGCGCACCGCGGGCAACACCAACAGCCTCAGCGGCAAGCTGCTGCGGATCCACCCCGAGGCCGACGGCACCTACACCATCCCGTCCGGCAACCTGTTCGTGCCGGGCACGGCGAAGACCAAGCCGGAGATCTACGGCATGGGCCTGCGCAACCCGTTCCGCATCGGTCTCGACCCCAAGACCGGCAACATCATGCTCGGCGAGTACGGTCCCGACGCCAGCTCGGCGAGCGCCACCCGTGGCCCCCAGAACACGGTCGAGTGGAACCTCGTCTCGAAGCCGGGCAACTTCGGCTGGCCGTACTGCGTCGGCAACAACACCCCGTACGTCGACTACAACTTCGCCACCAAGCAGTCCGGGTCGCCGTTCAACTGTGCCGCGCCGGTCAACGACTCGCCGAACAACGACGGCCTGACCAGCCTGCCGCCGGTGATCCCGGCGACGATCTGGTACCACTACGCGGCCGACCCGCAGAACTTCCCGGAGCTGAGCGGTGGCGCGCCGATGGGCGGCCCGGTCTACCGCTCCGACCCGAACCTGCAGTCGGACGTGAAGTGGCCGGCGTACTGGGACGGCAAGGCCGTCTTCGGAGAGTGGAACAACGACAAGGTGTGGTCGCTCCAGCTCGACGAGACCGGCAGCAAGCTCGTCGAGATGAACCCGATCCTCGGCTCCCTGTCCTTCAAGAAGCCGATGGACATGAAGTTCGGCCCCGACGGCGCGCTGTACATGATCGAGTGGGGCTCCGGCTTCGGCGGCGACAACGCCGACTCCGGCATCTACCGCATCGAGTACACCAAGGGCACCCGCCCGCCGATCGCCCGTGCCACGGCGGACAAGACCGACGGGCCCCTGCCGCTGGCGGTCAAGTTCTCCAGCGAGGGCAGCCGGGACCCGGAGGGCAAGACGCTCACCTACGCCTGGGACCTCGACGGTGACGGTGACACCGACTCCACCGACCCCAACCCTTCCTTCACCTACGAGGAGGGGGGCGATTACAGCGTGGTCCTGACCGTCAAGACCCCCGACGGCAAGACCGCCAACGCCAGCGTGGCGATCAGCGCGGGCAACACCCGGCCCACCGTCTCGGTGAACGTCCCGCCGAACGGCGCCTTCTTCGAGTTCGGCGACCAGGTGAAGTTCAAGGTCACCGTCACCGACCCCGAGGACGGCACGATCGACTGCGACAAGGTCCAGATCCAGGCGATCCTCGGTCACGACAGCCACCCCCACCCGCTCGACCAGCTCAAGGGCTGTGAGGGCACCCTGCAGACCCAGCGGGTGGGCCACGGCGAGTACGACAACCTCTTCTACGCCATCGAGGCCAGCTACACCGACGGCGGCGCCGGCGGCGCCAAGCCGCTGACCGGGCGGGGCCAGGTCCTCCTGCAGCCCAAGCGCAAGCAGGCCGAGCACTTCTCGCAGACCGGCCGGGTGCCCGACGGCAAGGGCACCGACGCCGCAGGTGTCCAGGCGGAGACCACGACCGATGCCCAGGGCGGCAACCAGCACATCGCGTTCGTCCAGGACGGCGACTGGTGGTCGTTCGACCCGGTGAACCTGTCGAACATCACCGCGATCCGGCTCCGGACCTCCTCGGGCGGACCCGGCGGAACCGTACAGGTCCGGGCGGGCAACCCCGAGACCGGCGCTCTGGTCGGGTCGGTCGACGTGCCGCCCACCGGCGGCTGGCAGACGTTCACCGACGTCACGCTCGACCTGACCAGCCCACCGACCGAGAGCGGACCGCTGTACTTCGTCGTGCGCAAGCCGGCGAGCGCGGCCGACAACGCCTACCTGGCCAACGTCAACTGGGTCGACTTCCTCGGCAAGGGCGCCACGGACAACCAGCATCCGGCCGTGACCGCGACGGCGACCCCGGCGACGGGCGTCGCCCCGCTGAAGGTCGGCTTCAAGGCCACGGCCACCGACCCCGAAGGCGACCCGATCACCTACAAGTGGAACTTCGGGGTGACCGGCGCGCCGGAGCCCACCACGGCCGAGGCGAGCTACACCTACACCGCGCCGGGCAGCTACACGGCCACGGTGACGGTGACCGACGACAAGGGCGCCTCGGCCACCGCCCGGGTCCCGGTCAAGGTGGACACGGCGGCCACGGTCTGCTTCACCGGCCGTTCCGACGACTTCCTGGGCAGCCAGCTCGACCGTGGCCGCTGGTCGGTCATCCGGGAGAACCAGGACCTCAGGGTCGCGGACGGCAAGCTCGTGATCCCGACCTCGACCACCGACATCTACAGCACGGGCGGCAACACACCGAACATCGTCGTGCAGCCGGCGCCATCCGGTGCTTGGACCGCCACCGCCAAGCTCACGCTGGACGCGCGTGACGCGTACCAGCAGGCGGGCCTGATCATCTACGGTGACGACGACAACTACGCCAAGATGGTGTTGCAGGCGCGGTCGACCTCGGGTTCCAACCACGCCAGCCGTATCTTCCAGTTCATCCGGGAGGAGAACGGCAGCCCGAACGAGGTGTCGCAGAGCAACACGGCCAACCTCGGGGACTCCTACCCCGACACGGTGTTCGTGCGGTTCGTCAGCGACGGCACCAACATCACCGCCCACTACTCCTCGGACGGCACCACGTTCACCGCGATGCCGCAGACCAAGCCGCTCGCCGGGATCGCCAACCCCAAGATCGGCCTGATCTCGCTGGCCGGGGCCAACCACCCGGTGGTGGATGCGTCCTTCGACTGGTTCCACATCACGCCGGACGACAAGGCGACGGCGCCGGACCCGGATGACGAATTCGACGGCACCGCGCTCGACGCCTGCCGCTGGAACGCGGTCGTGCGCCCCGACGCCACGGCGGCGCGCGTCGGCAACGGCAAGCTGGCGCTCGACACCACGACCGGTGACATCTACGGGACCGGCAACAGCGGCCCGAAGAACTTCATCCTGCAGACGGCGCCGAGCGGCGACTGGACGCTGGAGACCAAGCTGGACGCCTCTGCGCTCAGCGAGCAGTACCAGCAGGGCGGCCTGATGGTGTACACCGGCGACGACGACTACGTGAAGCTCGACTTCCTCACCACCAACGCGGCAGGCTCGACGGTGGCACGAGGCATCGAGCTGCGCAGCGAGGTCGGCGGCACCGTGCAGAACCCGCAGCCGCAGGTGAACAACCTCACCGGCGGCGTGTGGTGGCTGCGGCTGAAGAAGGCGGGCACCACCTACACCGGCTCCTACTCCTCCGACGGCCAGACGTGGACGGATCTCTCCGCGACGGTGGCGAACACCGCGGTGGCCACCGGCGCGAAGGTCGGCGTGTACACCATCGGCACCAACCAGTCGGCGTCGAAGACGGTCACGTTCGACTACTTCCACCTGACCAAGGCAGGCTCGGGCGGGGACAGGACCGCGCCCGTGACGACGGCGACGACCGATCCGGAGCAGCCGGCGGGCGGCACGTTCACCGGTCCGGTGTCGGTCACGCTGAAGGCCACCGACGAGGACGGCGGCAGCGGGGTCGACAAGACCGAGTACCAGCTCGACGGCGGTGACTGGACCGCCTACACCGCACCGGTCACCGTGACCGGCGACGGGCAGCACGCGCTGAAGTACCGCTCGGCCGACAAGGCGGGCAACGTCGAAGAGGCCAAGACGCTGACGCTGACGATCTCGGCGTCCGCGCCGCAGGTCAAGCTGACGGTCTCCGCCTCGTCCCGCTGCATCGGCACCTCGGCGTACGTGGCGGTCACGGCCGTCAACGGCTCGGACGTGCCGGCGACGGTGACGCTGACCACCCCGTTCGGTTCGAAGACCGTGGCCGACGTGGCCCCGGGCAAGCAGGCGTACCAGTCCTTCAACAGCCGGGCCGGGCAGATCGGCGCGGGCACGGTGACCGTGAAGGGGACCGCGACGATCGGCGGCGAGCAGGTCACCTCGTCGTACGACGCCGCCTACCCGGCGCTCAGCTGCCGCTGACCGCCGACAGCAGAACCGGGCCGGCCGGCTCTCAGCAGCCGGCCGGCCCCGCCCCCTCAATGGAGCGAACACATGAAAATGAACAGGACTACGCAGATACTCGCCGCGGCGATGCTCGGTGTCGCGCTCGCCGCCGGCGTCGGCGGGGCCGGTCCCGCGGTGGCGGACGACGACCCCGACAACGGCATCGACGTGTCGGTGACGATCGAGCCGAACACCACTCCCGGTGAGGTGTCCATGACCGTCGCCGACAACGGCGGAGTGGCCCTGCAGGAGGACGGCTCCAACGCCGCCGCCCGCCAGTTCGTCGGCACCCTGCCGACGGTCACGGTGACAGACAGCCGCCGGCCCGAGGAGATCCCCGCCGGTGACTTCTGGGCGGTCGTCGGCCAGGCCAGCGAGTTCACCGCGACGAGTGGTTCGGCGCCGCCCATCGGCCCGCAGTACCTGGGCTGGCGGCCGCGCCTGCTGAGCGACTCCTCCTCCGGGGCGGTGGAGGCCGGCGAGCCCGTCTCCAGCGTCATCTCAGACGGCTCGGGAGCGCCCACCGTCGGTCTGCAGGGGCAGGAGCTGCTGGTGTCGACGGCGAACTCCGCCGACGAGATCGGCACCTGGCAGGTCAACGCCGGCCTCGCGCTGCGTACTCCCACCGACGTCGCCGCCGGCGAGTACCACTCGACTCTGACGCTCTCCCTCTTCAACCAGTCCTGAACCGGAGGCAGGACGCCATCGACCGCTGTGGGCGTCCGGGACCTGTGCCGGCCTGGCGCAGGTCGCGGACGCCCACGATGAGACTGGAGACACCTCTGTTGACCACAAGCCGTTCGCGAGGCGCCCTCGCCCACCTCGCCGTCTTACCCGCTGCCGGCGTTGCCCTGCTGGTCGCCGCCCTGGTCATCACGGTCGCGTTCGCGACCCCGTCCGACGCCGACACCACCTGGTCGGTCGTTCCGGCCAACGCCGACGGTCCTGACGGCCGCAGCGTCATCGACCTCGAACTCGCCGGCGGGCAGCAGGTGGTCGAGCATGTGGCGGTCATCAACCGCTCCACTCAGCCGGTCGACTTCGCGATCGACGCCAACGACGGCTACCTGACCTCCAAGGGCTACTTCGACATGCGGCCCTCGGACGCGAAACCGACCGACGGCGGCTCCTGGATAGCGGTTCCCGAGAAGGTGACCATCGCCGCCGGGGCCACCTCCGTCGTGCCGGTGACGGTGTCGATCCCCCAGAACGCGACGCCGGGCGATCACCCCGCAGGTGTGACCGCGTCCCTGGAGACCGTCTCCGGTCAGGTACGGGTCCGGAACCGGGTGGGCGTCCGCCTGAACATCCGCGTCACCGGCGACTATGTGGCCAAGGTGGCGGTAACCGACGTGCGAGCCGAGTACACGGGATCGTGGAATCCCTTCGCCGCCGGATCCGTCGAGGTGACCTACACCGTGGCCAACGTCGGCAACGTCCGGCTGGTCGCGGACAACCGGGTCCTGACGTCCACGTTCGTGGGCGAGAACACCTGGAGTGACCCGTCCGCGGCCAAGACCAGGGAGCTCATGCCGGGCGGCAGCCGCACATTCGTCGCACGGGTGCCCGGCGCCTGGCCGCTGGGGCCCATCGGCACGACGGTCACGGTGATCCCCTCGCCCGCGGGCAAGCCGATCTCGGGCGTCACCGCCCAGCGGATGACGATCGACACCACGGTCTGGGCGCTGCCGTGGCCGCAGCTCACCCTCCTCGTCCTCCTCGTCCTCGCCCCCTTCGCCATCCGGCTGGCCGCCGCCTGGCGCCGCAGGCGCATCGAGAAGCTGATCATGCTCCACACCAAAGGCACGCCTCAGGAGGCGTGAGGCCATCGACATCCGCCCTCAGGAGGTGGCGATTATCAACCGGCCCAGGCAACCGGCCCCCGCACAGGGTGCGACGTGGGCCCGCGTGCTCGCCCTCGCGATCGCGTTCACGCTTGGCGCGATCGTCGCCGGCGGTGTGGTGTTCGCGCTGACCCGGCCGGACTCGATCGAGCAGACGGCCGGCCGTCTCCGTGCCGAGTCCGCCCTCCGCGACAGAACGCAGATCAAGACCCTGACGGAGCTGGCCCGCAGCACGCGGGCCCGGCTTCTCCCCGTGCTCGACGGGCTGAGCCGGGCCATGCCGTCCGACGGCGCAGCGGGGCCCGTCGCGGTGACCGCCGCCGACGTCGAGACCTGGCAGCGGGCGACCGCCGCGGCCGTTCAAGGCTTCGCCGACCCGCCGTCCGGTGAGACCGCCACCAACGTGGCGCGGTCGAGTCTCGCCTCCGCCGTTCGGCAGCTCGCCACGACCGTCGACACCTACGCGGCCGCGCGGGGTTCGACCGGACCGGCCCGCGCCGCCGCCATGGATCTGGTCGTACGGCTACGCGCCGACGCGCTCTTCACCTGGTCGATCGGGGCCACCGCTCTCGACGCCGTGAACATCGACGCGGGCTACGGCCACCAGCACGTGTTCCTACCGACATCACCCGGCGAAGGGGCGCTCACCCCCGACACCGAACCCGAGGGGAGTCACGACTCGTGAACAAGGCACCGGCACACGTCCTCACCGTCCTGCTCACCGTCCTGCTGGCCGGGCTCACGCTGGTGCTCGGCGCACCGGCGGCCTCCGCCCACGGCGGACCGATCGAGCTGGAGGTGACGGGAGACGGCGCCGACAACGTCAACGTGCTGGTCACGTACAGAAAGGACGGCCATCCCGTAACGGAGATCGTCGAGGCCACGCTGAAGGCGACCTCGGCAGACGGCCGTTCCTTCGGGCCGGTGCCGCTCAGGTCGGCGCCGGAGGGCCAGAACCTCTACCACTCCGCCAAGCCGCTGCCGAGCGGCGAGTGGCGGGTCACCGTGACCGCGACCGAGCCCTCCAAGGCGAAAGCGACGGTGAAGGTGAAGGCGGGCGTTGTCGCCGCCTCACCCGTGGCGGCGACCGCCCCCGCAACGGGCCAGGCGACGGCGCCCGCGACGGCGCCCGCGCGGAACAAGGCCGCCGCGCCGGCGACCGTGAAGGACGACCAAGGTGCGATGGGGACTCCCCTCAAGATCGGCATCATCGTCCTCGTGGCGTTCGTCGCCCTCGCAGCCTGGGTCGCCCTCGCCTGGCGGCACCGCATGGGCGTCCGGCGCTGAATTCGGCCGGCCGAGGATTGGCGAATACAACAGGAGGGCGCAACCGACCAGGGCCGCCGGGGCCCCAGCAGGAGTAGAGCTGGAGCCGAGTACCGTTACCGGTGCCGTTGTCGGCCGCGTCCAGGCACCAGCCCCGATCCCACCCTTCGCATCAGACCGCGAGGCCGCAGAGGTGCTCATCAAGGTGTCGCCGAGCACGCGTGATGGCGTGCGCGCAGCCCGCGTTCCTGGGCCCCGGCCGGGCGACCGGGTCTCGGGGCCGTGTCAAAGCCGCTGCCCGCGCTGCTCGTGGGCGGCGAGGAAGAGGTAGGCGCTGGCCGTCCAGGTTGCAGGCGCGGTCGCGCAGGCCCTCGCCGGAGCGCGCGTCGAAGTTCTCCGCGACACCGGGCTGCTCGCACAGCCGCCGGAAGCGCAACGTCGGCGCCCGGCGTGACCAGGGTGGTGGTCAGTTTGCCGGTCCCGGCGCCGAGGTCGAGCACGGGGGCCGGGCTCGAGCGCCGAGTGCATCGCAGCGTGCGCGTAGTCCGGACGGTGCTCGGCGTACACAGCGGTCCGCGGGTGAGGCCGCCGGCGGAGGGCGCTGGTGGTGGTGCACCGCTGTGAGCACGTGCGGGGTTGCCCGTTGGGCATGCGAGGCCGACAGCCGGCATGATGCCGTGCGATCACCGGCGGAGTGGATCAGTTGAGAGGTGGCGGCCGGCCGTCGGCCGTGGGCGGGTCGAGATCCGGTTCGTCGGGTGTGGCCATGTCCCCGGGCGGTATCGCCGAGCCGGGCCAGTGCCGGCAGCAACACCCAGCCGTGCCTGCGCCGACGGCAGCTCGGGCGGCGCCGTCCTCGCCGCGCTGCCCGGACCGATCGCCTGCCCCGCGACGCGTCCGGCCCAGACAGCCGGACGCGAAGCTGAGGAGACGTCAGGAGATGGTGAGCGTGCCGTCCGCGTTACGGGCGCACGTGACGATCGCGCGGGGCGCCGCGGCGAAGGCGCCGCTCAGGCACTGGCCGAGGATCGTGTGGCCCGCGGCGTTGGGGTGCCATGACTCCTGGCAGGTCTGGAAGTAGGTGACGCAGGTGTTCGCCGCCCGCTGGATACCGATCTTGTCCCAGCCGGACAGGCTTGTGATGAACGTGCCGGACGGCCCGTCCTGTACCCGGACCGGCGTCGCGAGCGCGCCCGCCGGGCTGTCGGGGTTCTCGCAGAGCCTGGCCCCGTCGAAAGCCCTCTGGACGTCCAGTACGCGCAGGTCGGCCGCCGGGCGTTCGGCTGCCAGCGTGGCATACGCGTTCTTGACCAGGGAGCCGAGGTTCTGGGAGAACACCTGCCCAGGGGCGAGGCTCGCACGGTGGATCGGGCACCCGGCGGCGTAGCGCTCGGCGCCCAGGGCGCGGAACTTGTCGCGGGTGTCGGTACGGCCGTCCTCGTCGTGGTACTGCGGGGCGATGTCGGGCGGCAGCGGGTTGGTGTAGGTCTGCAGAATCACCTGGTGGGTGCCGTCGGCGTCGATCTCGGCGAGGGTGTCGAGGATCTGGCGCAGGGCCGCCGTGGTCTCGGTGGTGGCGGCGGCGACCTCGGTGTCGGTGGCCAGGTCCGAGGCGGTGCAGGGCCTCTGCGGCACCTCGCCCTTCAGATAGGCCCAGAACTCCCACCAGCCTGTCCAGGCGTCGGCGATGAAGCGGTTGGCGCACAGCGTGGCCACGTCGCCGAAGGTGAACTGGGTGTTGTTGGAGCCGAGGCCGACGAGGACGACGTCGATATCGTGCGTCTGGGCGAGGGTGCGCAGCTGATCGAGTTGCGAGGCGACGGTGCGGCCCTCGGGCCGGGCGCTTGCGGGGGTGGCGATGTCGGCGGGCTGGGCGCCGGAGCACGCGAGGTTGAAACGTTGCTGAATGCCCGGGAGCGACGCCGTGAACACCGAGGCGTTCGCCGACCGGTGACAGAAGTAGGCGTTGCTGTTGGCCGCCGACCAGCCGGGGAAGGCCTGTGCCGTACCGGAGGCGTCGACAACGGGCTGGTAGTCCCCCGCGCCCTCCCCGCTGACGAAGCTGTCGCCGAGCGCGACGGCGGCGGTGGGCAGAGCCGCCTGCGCCGGTCC
This sequence comes from Nonomuraea sp. JJY05, assembly GCF_043496855.1. Taxonomy (NCBI): domain Bacteria; kingdom Bacillati; phylum Actinomycetota; class Actinomycetes; order Streptosporangiales; family Streptosporangiaceae; genus Nonomuraea; species Nonomuraea sp. JJY05. The sequence continues at coordinate 19,178 of NZ_JBIEIS010000060.1, read as the reverse complement.
ACCCTGCACGGCCTGGATGCCCGCCGCGCTCACCAGGAGCATGACAACCGCGGCGGCACGCTGAAGGACCCTCATAACCACCTGATTTCCTACTAAATTAGTACGAAATACGCATGTGTGGATCACAACATGCCGCTCCAACGGCGTCAACATGCTCGCCTTTGGCAAGAGCGTCCTCACCGCCGATCCGGGCATATGAAGAACCTGCCACCGGAGACCTCGTGGCCACCTCAGCGGTGACGCGGCGGTTCGACCTCACCGATGCGCGGGGGGAACGGCTGGAGCCGCTGCTGCCTGCGCCCCAACGACCAGGTCGGCCGTCGCAGTTGACCAAGCGCCAGCTCATCGACGGGATCCGCTGGCGGGTGCGGGTCGGCGCGACGTGGCGGGATGTGCCGGAGTGCTACGGCTCTTGGCGGGCGGTCTACAGCCTGTCTCGCCGCTGGCAGCGCGCGGCATCTGGCAGCAGGTTCTCACCCGTTTGCAGACTCTGGCCGATGCCGTCGGCTTGATCGGCCGGCAGGTCGGAGTGGACTCCACGCTCTGCCGGGCCCATCAGCACGCGGCAGGCGCATCCCGACGCGGCGAGCTGCGGGCCGAGCCGCCCGGCGGGGTGCGGTCCGAGCCTGCCGATCACGCTCTCGGGCGTTCCCGCGGTGGTCTGTCGACCAAGCTGCACCTGGCGTGTGAGCAGGGGCAGCGGCTCCTGGCGCTGGTGCTGACGGCTGGGCAGCGCGGCGACGCGCCGCGGTTCCCCGCGGTCATGGCCGCGATCCGGGTGCCCCAGCTCGGCCACGGCGCAACACCGCCAAGCCTGCACCGCCGACCGACCTCCGTTCAGCGCGGTGATGACAGTCAGGGGTGTCCACGAGCAACGGCCCTCGGCGCCAAGCTGATCGGCCCGGAATGAGCACTCCATCCGGCTGCGGGACCCGGGGGCGAAGTGCAGCGGAACGAAAACGTACGCCAAGCCTGTTCTCACAGATCAACCTTGACGGCTTCACGCCGGATGGAGAGGCTTGGCATCCGTTCCCGTTCCGTCGCCCAGGTCCGGACACGCGCGGTCGGCTGTGTCAGCGACCCCACTCCTGGTCCTGCCAGGCTGGGTCGAGCGGGGTGTGGGCCATGTGGTTGGTGTAGTTCGACAGCGTCTTCATCCCCACCCCCAGGATGACGTCGAGCACCTGGCGGCGGGTGTGACCGGCTGCCAGGAACGCCTCGATGTCGGTGTCGTCCACCCAACCCCGCCGGGCGACGATGAGCTGGGTCAGCCGGCGCACCGCCTCCAGTCCGGGCTCCTGCAGTGACTTGCCCGTGCGTAGGTTTTCCACCACCTCAGCGGGCACCCGTGCCTTGAGCGCAAGCGTGGAGTGCGCGGCCACGCAGTACTCGCACCCGTTCTCCACGCTCGCGGTGATCAGCACGACCTGCTTGGCCTGCAACGGCAGGGACGACTTGCCGAACTGCTCGGCGAGGGCGTTGTAGCCGGCCAGCAGTTCGGGCGATTCGGCCATCACCCCGTTCAGGGTGGTCACGAACCCCATCCGCTTCTTGGCCGCTTCCAGCATCGGGCGGGCCGCCTCGGGGGCGTCGCTCTCGTCGTACACACGGAAATCGATCATCATCTCTCCTCAATGTGGGTGAAACCATCCAGTACGGCGTGCACGCCCGCCAGCAGGTCGGCTGCCTCGGCTCCGGCCCGCGAGCGCAGGTTGACCCCGTAGGCCAGCAGCGCCAGCGTCTCCGCGCCCGCCTCCACGTCCAGGCCGGGACGCATCTGCCCGTGCTCGCGTGCCGTCCGCAGCGCTGCGCGCATCGCGTCCCGCAGGGCGGCGTGGTGGGCGTCCAGAACGTCGCGGACCTCGACTACCTCGCCGGCGGCTCCGGCGTGCGTGTTGGTGACAAGGCACCCCCAGCGGGCATGCTCACCGGTGCAGCGCGCAGCCACCAGTTGCTCGAAGAAGCCGGCGATGGCGGGCAGGCCGCGGCCGTCGGCGGCCAGAGCGTCGAACACCGGCCGTGAGCGCCGCTCCAGGTAACGGCGCAGAGCGGCCACCTGCAATCGATGCTTGCCGCCGAATGTCGCGTACAGGCTGGAGCGGCTCAGCCCGGTCGCCTGCACCACCTCGGCGATGCCGGCGGTATCGGCGCCGCGCCGCCAGAACAGGCGCACCACTTCCTCCAGCGCCACCTCCGGGTCGAAGTGCTTGACGTCCGGCATGCGCCACCTCCTATCTTGGATCGCTCGTTCCAAGATAGGAGGTCAACGACTGGAGGGCAACCCCCGAGTGGAGCGTGGGCCGGAGCCGACAGCAAGGTGATGTGTCTCAGTTGCCGACGCCCAGGGCGCGCTCGCATCCATATCTCGGGCCCGGCCACTGACGGCAAAGGCGTAGGTGACCGAGTGACGGTCTGGCGCCGGTCCGAAGCAGGGGTGGGCCGCTTGCCGTCGCGTCTCCGGACGGCAGAACCTCCTCGGCCGGCCCCGGCAAAATCGATGACGCTCGACCGAGACCCGAAGGTTCACATGGTCGGTGGCGCGGCGGATGGGCTACGGGGGGCTGATGACAGTGAGCATGCGGGCGAGTTTCCATGGCCGACGGCCCCAGGCGGCGAGCTTGCCTTCGAGAAGGGGCTTCCCTATACCTTGTCGGCCGATGAACACCAGCATGAGAGCCGCGGGGTCGGCAGACAGGTGTGCGTCGACGTCGCGTGCGCCTTCCGTGTCGAGTGTCAACGAACCGCGGTCGAAGACCATCAACGTACGCCCGCCTCCACGTAGGCGCAGGTCGAAGCGGGCTCGGAAGGATCGAGCTTTCTCCTGGTCCAACAAGGCCGTGGGCGGTAGAGCCGCGATGAGCGGAAGCACGCCACCCTCGACCGCGAGCAGGGCGTGGTGACGCTGTATCGGCCACGAGCACCCAGTGGCCGCGGCGATGTCATGACCATGGATCAGGCATTCCTCAAGCAGGTGACACGCCACCGCCGCAGGCGGCAGGCGGACGCCTTGCAGCCAATCGACGGTGGCCGCTCGCGAACGCGACGCGATGTCGTCGAACTCGTTCCCCAGCGTGCCGATGCGATCCGCGAGGACAGCCGGGTCCCGTTCGCCGTCCTCGGCCAGCAGCTTCGCGTTGGCCCCGGCCATTCCCGCCCTCGTCACCGTGGTTTGCGGGACCGGTCTTCCTGCGACGGCGTCGGTGTCGAAGCGGAAAACATGAGCCAGGTGAGCCGCGACATCGCCCACCGTCCAATTACCGACAGAATCGGCGTCGGCGTCAGGGACGCTCCGCACAAGTTCGACGAGACGGGGAACAACGTCCCGCAACGCCGCACGAGCCTGGGCCAGGGTGTCGGAGGCACCGCTGTGCGTCGCAGCCGGGACCGTGCCGGCGCCTTCCTGGGCGTCCGACTCTGGGCCTCTCCTGGGAGACGGGGTGGCGGTCATCGTTTCACTCCTGTGGCGTGAGTGCCGGTGGCGGTGGCCGTCCCATGGCCCGGGCAAGGTGACCACGCCCCTGCCGTGCGCTGTGCTGGATATTGTCAGGCGGGCTTGAGAATGTAAAGTGGCCGCTATGAGTCGGAGCTACGGCCAATACTGCGGTCTCGCCCGGGCGCTCGATGTCGTGGGCGACCGGTGGAATCTGCTCATCGTCCGCCAACTCCTCATTGCTCCCGCCCGCTACCGCGAGCTGCTCGACGGGCTCGGCGGCATGGCCACGAACCTGCTCGCCGACCGTCTCCGCAACCTGGAGAGCGCCGCAGTGGTCGAGCGGCGACTGGCCGAGGAGGGCAACGCCATCGTGTACGCGCTCACCCCATGGGGCGCCGAGCTGCGAGAGCCGGTTGAGAGCCTCATCCGCTGGTCCACGCCGCTCATGGCGCGCGGCCCCGGCGGCGACCGCTTCCACGCCGAATGGCTCGCCGTCGGCCTCCGCGCCTTGCTCGCCGACAGGGCCGCACACCGGGCATCGACGGTGGGGATCGAGGTCGACGGCCGGCTGCTCCAAGTGCGGGCGACGCGCTCGGGCATAGAGGTGACCGTGCATGCCGGCGGCGATCTCGATGCCATCGTGCGCGCTGACGCCTCCGTCATTCTCGGGCTGGCAGCGGGTGGGCTCAGCCTCGACGACACCCATGGGCTCGTCGACATCGAAGGCGATGAAGCCGCGGTGCGAGCCCTCTTCGATTCCCGGCGGACCCATGCTGGAGGGTCCACTCGCCGCTGACCTCTTCCACCTTTATGGCGAAGGGTGAACCTCTCACTGAGCATCGCTGTCACGCTCGTTTGCGGCTGGTGGCCTGTCCGTTCAGGCCTCCTTGCGGGTGATCAGGTCGTCGATGTAGGCGCGCAGTTCGGCGAAGGCACGCCGGCGGTCTTCCAGCGAGGTCCGGCTCACCATCATCGTGGTGCGGCTTTGGAAGAAGTCGTGGTCGGTGTAGGGGACGCCGAGCAGTTCGCAGATGACCAGTGACGGCACCGGCAGGGACAGTGCCTGCACCAGGTCGACCGGGCGATGGTCGGTGGCGAGCAGGTCGTCGATGAAGTGGTCGACGATGGCCTGGATCCGCGGGCGCAGCGCGGCCAGTCGCTTGACGGTGAACTCGCCGATCACCTGACGGCGGGCCGCGGCGTGTTCCGCGCCGTCCATGCCGAGCATCAACGGCGGCTGGCTGCGGAGCTGCTGCAGGGTCGCCGCATCGAGGGGTGTAGAGCGGGAAGCCGTCCTTACGCTTGTCGGAGGAGAAGCGGCCGTCGGCGAGGACGGCACGGCCTTCCTCGTGCCCGGACACCCACCACGCTTCGCTGCCGCCGGCCAGGCGGACCTTGTTGATCGGCGCCCGCTCGCGCAGCCGTTCGTAGGCTGTGGGCGGGGCGAACGGGCAGCCCCGCTCGACCGGAAGTTTCAGGCCGGCGAGTTCGCTGGTGACGTTCTTCGTCGCGGCGTCGTGATCACGGCGCGGCGGCCGAAGGATCACTTCAGCGTGAGTGGGGTCTCGGATGCGATGCGGGTCAGCTTCTGCGGGTTGCGGACGTAGTAGAGGCCGGTGATGCGGGCGTCCTCGACACGGGCTGCTATGACGCCGTCGATCTCGCCGTCCACGCGGAGGAGGAGTGCGGGGTTGCCGTTGACCACGGTGGGCTCGCTGGTGAGCGCGATCTGGGCCTTGCCGAGGCCGTCGATGATCATGCGGGCCACCTTGCCGGCGCCGATGATCGGCCGCGGCACGGCCTGCTTGACGCCGCCGCCGTCGCTCATCAGGACGACCTCAGGAGCGAGCACATCAAGGAGGCCCTGCAGATCCCTGGTTTCGAGCGCGCGCTGGAAGGACTCAACAGCCGCCCGGGCCTGGCTCGGGGAGACCACCTCGCGAGGCCGTCGGGCATCGACGTGCCGGCGGGCCCGGTGCGCGATCTGGCGTACGGTCACCGGGGTCTTGCCGACGGCGGCCGCGATCTCCTCGTAGCCGACGTCGAAGACCTCGCGCAGTACGAAGACGGCGCGCTCGATCGGCGACAGTGTCTCCAGGACGAGCATCAGCGCCATCGACACACTCTCGGCGAGCTCGACGTCCTCGGCCACGTCCGGCGCGGTGAGCAGTGGCTCGGGCAGCCACGGCCCGACATACTCCTCCTTGCGGCGCTTCATGGCGCGCAGCCGGTCCAGCGAGCGCCGGGTGGCGATCCGCACCAGGTGGGCGCGCTGGTCGGACACCTGCCCGAGGTCGACCTTGACCCACCGCAACCAGGTCTCCTGCAGAGCGTCTTCGGCGTCGGCCGCCGAGCCGAGCATCTCGTAGGCGACGGTGAACAGCAGGTTGCGGTGGGCGAGGAACGCCTCGGTTGCCGGATCCATCCGGCCGCCACCAGCCATCGGCTCGGCTGTGCCCGTCGTTGCAGCCCTGCGCTCGTTCATACCTGGCTCCCGCCTGTGCACCCGCAACTCCTGCTCCATGCACAAGGCGTCGGCGCCCACCCTCCCCGCTGTCCCTGTACGGCTACGGCCTGTCGTACGGGGTGGCCTCTCTGTCGTGCACGGTCGGTCCGTTTCTGGCGGTCACCTCCGCCGCGCTGTCCGGCGCCGGCCTGGCCGGCGGGCTTGCGGCGTTCTCCCCATACGCGCTCGGCATGGGCTTGGTGGTCACCGCCCTGTCACTGGCGGTGGCGCTCGCCCGTACCGCCGTCGTGGCCCGGTTGCGGCGGCTGTTGCCGTACGTGTCCAGGGCCGGCGGCGCGCTCCTCGTCCTCGCCGGCCTGTACGTGCTGTACTACAGCTGGTACGAGCTGCGCGTCTTCGCGGGCGCCGAGGCCGACGACCCCCTCGTGGGCACCGCGACCGCCGTGCGGGCAACCATCGCCGGTTGGGTGGCCGGGCTCGGCCCGTGGTGGATCGCGGTCGCGCTCGTCCTCCTCACTCTGACGGCGCTGGCGTTGCGCACGGCGCGTCGCCGTGACAGAGCCCAGTGAAAGCGCCCGTCGTGTCGCGCGGATGGGGCATGGCGGCGCGGAAGGAACGTGCTGGTCAGAGGGAGACCGCCCCTTCGTTCCGCGCTCGGCCGCTCTGTCACCATTTGGCGCGCGTCACCTGGTTGAGCACCCTGGCTTCGTCGTCCCGGGAGAGCGGGTAGTCGGTGCAGCCGCTCTCGCCGCCGACGGAGAACGTGGCACCTGCGCGGGAACAGCCCCGAACGGGCTGACCCCGTCCGGGGCTGTTCCCGCGTACGATGTCTCGCCGGGGCCCGATGAGGCACGGACATCGGCAGGGAGGCGCCTGCCGGCTCAGCCGGTGCGCCAGCCGTGCTTGATCAAGAGGTTGCGCGCGTCGCCGGCGATGGCCACGTCGGCCACGACAGCGTAGCGGGCGGCTACCGGCGACCGGTTGGTCAACAGGTCACCTCGGCCGCGCGCGGCCCAGCACGCGGTCACGCCGAAGGCGGCGCCGAGCAGCGCGCCGAAGGCCATCCCCGCCAGCAGCGCCGCCCACGGGCCCGCGACCAGGAGGACCATCAGGCTGGAAGGCAGGCCGAACCAGGCGCCGAGCGCAGCGCCCATGCCCGCCGCACGGGGAGTGGTCATCCGGCCCAGAACGTTCTCCATCAGGCGCAGGTTCTCCCCGACGATGCCCACTCGGTGCGCCGGAATACCGTTGTCGGCCAGGAAGGCGACCGCCTCACGGGCCTGTTCGCAGGTGTCGTAGAAGCCGACCATCGGCCGGTCGCCGCCCGCGGCCGCAGATGCGATCGGCGGAGCGGTCTCGATCATGGCAGGTGCCTCCTTTCTAGGTGGGTCGCTTCAGGGCCGCACGCAGTTCGCGAACTTCCTGCTCCAGTTCGAGGATGCGGCGAATGGCGTTGAGCGTCATTCCCTGGCCGGTCATCGTGGTGACGTGCTGCAGCAGCCCGATGTCGTGGCGGGAGTAGCGGCGCTGCCCGCCGGGGGAGCGGTGCGGGCTGACCACGTCGTGCTGGTCGAGTCGGCGCAGGAAGGCCTGCTGCACCTCGAGCATCTCCGCGACCTGACCCAGGGAGTACAGCGGAGCGTGCTCATCGTCGAACGGCATGCCGGCCATCCGGACCTCCTCTCGAATGGCAAGGGCGGGCCCGTCGGCACCCGCCCTTGCCATGAACGTGCGTATCAGGCCCGGATGGCCTTGACGTCGCCCTGCTGGATCTCGACCTTGCGGGGCTTGGCCCGCTCGAGCACGGGGATGCGGACCTTCAGCACGCCGTTGGCGTACCCAGCGTCGATCTTGTCGCTGTCGAGGTACTCCGACAGGTAGACGCGGCGGGTGAAGGTGCCCATGGGGCGTTCGCGGACGAAGACCCGCTCGCCTTCGGGGATCTCCTCCTCGCGGCGAGCGCTGACACTCAGCACTCCGCGGTCGACGGTGACCTCGATGGACTCGGGGTCGATGCCGGGCAGGTCGAACGTCAGCAGCACGTCGTCGTCACGGCGCAGGCCGTCCATCGGCATGACGGCGCCCGTGCCGGCGCCGAAGGTCCGGCGGGCCAGCTGGCCGAACTGGCGCTCGAACTCCTGGATGAACGGGTCGATGGATGTGAGCAGCATGTCCAACTCCCTTCGCGAGCTCTCCAGAAAAACCTCCAACTTGGCTCGCATGTTAGCTTCAGCCATGAATGGATGCAAGCTGCCGAACGATGTTGAGGTACCCCATGGAACGGGCGAGAAGAAGGGTTGACACGAGCACCCTGCCCTGGAGAATCGTCAATCCGGCGCGATCAAGCCGACGAAGATCGAGGCTGTCCAGGAGCCGTGCCCCCGTCGTGGTCCTCGCCCATCGCCATCCCCCGCCACCTCGAGAGCGAAAGAAAATCTGTAGTCGCCACGGTAGACATTTGCGCTGTGGGCGGCTAGAGTTTCTGACATTGCAAGGGACGGATCCACGAGGGCAGCGCAGCACGAGCACCACGATGGGGCTGCCCGGACGGACGTGGACAGCAGTACAGAACACAGCAGTACAGAACGAGGTAGAGGGCAGAAGGTCGGACTGCCGCGGCCAGTGTGGTTGAGCAAGAGGGCCGGGGCGGTGGACGCGCTGCTGCTTGTAGGAAGTCGGCGCCAGCGGTCGGGGTGCCGAGGTACGGATAACTGGAAGGGAGTGTTGAACGCCATCAGGATCGCCCGTCGCCGGCCGCATGTCGCCGCACGGGTACCGCAGCTCCACGAACAGGACGGTGGTCTACGGTCACGCTTACGCGATCCCCGCACCCCCGCATCGGGCGGCTGGTGCGGCACAGGTGAACCGCCCCTGCAGCACGCAGGCAGGGCCGGTCGATGGTGTTAACCTCTGGGCCCCGGCGCATCATGGCGCCGGGGCCCCTGTTCGCATTCGGGAAGGTTGAATGGATCAAACACCTCAGGCAACGGTCACCGCCTCCAGGCGGGAGCAGCCCAGCCCCACCGGCGCTCACCCAGCCGATCACCCGGTCCAGGCGGTCGAAGCGGCCGGCGGTCTCGGGCAGCGGCTCGATGACGAGGACTATCCCGCCTACAGCATGGGCCGGGCCGCCGAGATCCTCGGCGTCACCCCGGCGTTCCTGCGCAGCCTCGGCGCCGCCAAGCTGATCGAGCCGCTACGCAGCGAGGGCGGGCACCGCCGCTTCTCCCGCTACCAACTGCGCCTGGCCGCCCGCGCCCGCGAACTCGTCGACGCCGGCACCCAGCTGGAAGCGGCCTGCCGCATCATCATCTTGGAAGACCAGCTCGCCGAGGCGCTGCGCATCAACGAAGAACTCCGCCAGCGCCACTGACCGCTTTCGGCCCCCGGCCACACCCGGGGGCATCAGGACCGGCCGCGCCCGCAACGCCGGGCAGCCCCACGAGAGCGAGGCCCGCGCGGCGTCGGCCGTTGAAGCTGACCGCCCTTCTCCGAGAAAGACGTCCCGTGACCGAGGACCACGGCTCCCCCGAGCGCTTCACCGTGTGGGTGCCAAGAACTCGGCCGCCCTATGCGGCCTGCGCGTATTCGTGGATCAGGCCACCGAGGCGGTCACGCCGGATGACCTCGATATCGTCCTCGACCGAGTCGGGAAGGGCTCGCAGCGGAGCGGCCCGGCCCAGGGAGCGATGCGGGCGATGCTCATTGAAGTGGGCCTCGTACGCAGCCGGCACGCGCCGTAAGTGGCGGGTGTAAACGATGAGGACCCGATCGAGAAGTTCTCGGCGCCGGCCTTGCTCAAGATCATCCACACAGTGAAGCCCTCGCCCGGTAACCCAGGGCGGCGAGTTCCCCGGCGATCCGCCGCCGCCGGAACAGCTCAGTCCCTCGGTGGTGCTGTGCTCTCGCGGACCGTGAGAGTCGTCGCGATCTCCAGCCCCATCCGGGGGACCGACTCCCCCCGGCCGATGGCCAGCGCCAGTTCGGTGGCCGCGGCCGCCATCTCGTTCAGCGGCTGGTGAACCGTGGTCAGAGGCGGATCGACCCAGGCCACGACCGGAACATCGTCGAAGCCCACCACGCTCAGGTCCCTGGGAATGGACAGCCCGAGCTCGCGAGCGGCTTGGTAGACGCCGAGCGCCTGCATGTCGTTCGCGGTGAAGATCGCGGTCGGCCGGTCAGGCCTGGACAGGAGTTCGCGCGCTGCGGCGCAGCCGTCCTCGCGGGTGAGAAGGGTCTTGACCAGGAGTGCGGGATCCGCGGGCACGTCGGCTTCAGCCAGCGCGGAGAGGTAGCCGGCCACTCTGGCGCGGCAGAAGACATGATCCGGGCCGCTGATCATGGCGATGCGGCGGTGTCCCAGTTCGAGCAGGTGACGGGTCGCCGTCTGGCCACCCCTCCAGTTGGTGGCGCCCACGAAGGGGACGCCGTCCGGCAACTCGTCGATCGGGTCGAAGACGACGAACGGGATGCCTTTCGCCTTCAACTTGTCACGCTCGGACGGCGAGAGCTGGGCCACTGACAGGACGCAGCTAGGGCGCCGGCCGACCGTGTCGTCGATGGACATCGTAGGCGTGCCGTGGAGGCCGAACTCCGAAACCATGACCCCGGCGCGGCTCTTTCGCGCCACCTGCTCCACACCGCGGATGATCTCCACGGCCCACATGTGCTCAAGCTCGCGGAACACGAGTTCCACGACGTTGCTCCGGCTGGCCGCGGGCCTGCGGTATCCGTGCCGGTTGATCAGTTCTTCGACACGGGCACGAGTCTGCTCCGAGACCCCCGAACGTCCGTTGAGCACTTTCGACACGGTGGGGATCGAGACGCCCGCGGACTCGGCGATGTACGCGATGGTCACGGACGCCGGTCCGTCACCGCGCGGGCTCTGCTCGTCGGCCGCCGGTTCGCCCGATCGGTTGTCCGTCACGTTCACCCTTCCTCATCAGCGGTGGGTCAGCAACGGGTTGTCCCCGCCCACCTCGCGCCGGCTGCCAGGGCGGCCAGGCCCTCGGCACAGCCCCCTGTCCGACGCGGGGCGGCAGACCTCCGAACTAAGGAAACTATAGAGCAAGCCCGACGAAACTTTCCGCTCGTTAACCTGACGCATGAGGCGCATCTCTGACGGCAAGTCGCCGTTTCCGCCTGCGCACCGATGCGGGCGAGCGCGGCACAGCCGGCTGGTGCAGCCGGGGCCTGGCTGACATGGCTGGTACGGCGCGGCTTCCCGCAAGAGATATTCGATAGTACGGTTTCGCGAGAAAGTTTCGCGCTGCCTTGAGGAGAAGCATGCCCCCTCGCTACTTCGAAGACTTCTCGCCCGGCTACGGCAGCCTGGCGCCACGCGCCGTCCTCGCTTCGGACGCCCCGTGGCTCGACCTGAACGGCGACTGGGCGTTCCGCTTCTCCCGGACGGGGCTCGACGAGCCGGACGGCTTCGAGCTGCCCGGCTACGACGACCTGGGATGGGACAGGCTTCCCGTTCCCTCACATTGGCAGCTCCATGGGTACGGCAAACCGGCATATCTGAACATCCCTTACCCGATTCCGCTGGATCCCCCGTTCGTCCCGGACGAGAACCAGACCGGTGACTACCGCCGCGTCTTCGATCTGCCGGGATCGTGGGACGGGACGCCTGCCGTGGTGCGCTTCGAGGGAGTGGACTCGTGCGCGCGGGTCTGGCTCAACGGGGTGGAGCTGGGTGTGAGCCGGGGCAGCCGCCTGCCGGTGGAGTTCGATGCCTCGCAGGCGCTGCGTCCGGGGCGCAATGTCCTGGCGGTCAGGGTCCACCAGTACTCCTCGGGCACCTACCTGGAGGACCAGGACACCTGGCGGCTGTCCGGGATCTTCCGCGATGTCGCGCTGCTGGCCCGGCCCGTCGGCGGGATCCGGGACGTGTTCGTGCAGGCCGACTATGACGTCTCCAGCGGGGGCGGGCGGGTGCGATTCGACGTGGCAGCGGGGGCGCCCGTCGAGATCGGCATTCCGCTGCTCGGGGTGGTCGCCGCCCCCGCTACGGAGACGTTCGCGTTCGACGAGGTGCGCCCGTGGAGCGCGGAGGACCCGTTCCTGTACGAGGCCACCCTCGCCACCCCGGCCGAACAGGTGCGCGTACGGTTCGGCTTCCGCACCGTCGCCATCAACGAGTCAGGTGTGCTGACGGTGAACGGGCGGCGGGTGGTGCTGCGCGGCGTCAACCGGCACGAGTTCGACCCGGATCGCGGGCGGGTGATGAGCAGGGAGCTGATGCGCCGCGACGTGGAGCTGATGAAGCAGCACAACATCAACGCCGTCCGCACCTCGCACTATCCGCCCCACCCCGGTTTCCTGGAGCTCTGCGACGAACTGGGCCTGTGGGTCATGCTGGAGTGCGACCTGGAGACCCACGGGTTCGAGCGGACGCGCCCCGAGCCCTGGCAGCGGAATCCCTCGGACGATCCGCAGTGGCGTGACGCCTATGTGGATCGCATCCGGCGAACCGTGGAGCGCGACAAGAACCACCCCAGCGTCATCGCCTGGTCGCTCGGCAACGAGGCCGGCGACGGGCAGAACCTTGCGGCGATGGCGGCGTGGATCCACGAACGAGACCCGTCCCGGCCGGTGCACTACGAAGGCGACCGGCTGGCCCGCTACGTCGACATCTACGGCGAGATGTACCGTACCCCGGCCGTCGTCCACCGCATCGGTCAGGGACGGCTGCGGCCCGGGGAGATGTTCTATCCGGCCACCGACGGCGCGGGCGACCCTGCGGACGAACCGCGCAACAGCAAGCCCTTCGTCTACACCGAGTTCGCGCACGCGATGGGCAACGGCCCCGGCGGCCTGGCGGAATACATGCGGCTGTGCGAACAGCATCCGCGCGTCCAGGGCGGGTTCGTGTGGGAGTGGATGGACCAGGGCCTGCGCTCCACCGACGCCCTTGGCCGTGAGTTCTTCGCCTACGGCGGCGATTTCGGGGAGGACCTGCATGACGGGAACTACATCTGCGACGGCCTGATGTTCCCTGACCGGACGCCGTCACCGGGCATGCTGGAGTATCAGAAGGTCAACGAACCCGTCGTCATCGAGGCGGGCGGCCCGGGACGCATCTCGATCCGCAATCGCTACACCTTCCTGGACCTGTCCCACCTGCGGTTCACCTGGTCGCTCTCGCGGGACGGGGTCCCGGTCGCCGACGGGCCGCTCGCATTGCCGCACCTCGCCGCCGGGGAGCGCATCGAGATCCCCGTCCCCGAGGCGTACGAGGAAGGCGAACGATGGTTGACCGTGCAGGCTGAGCTGGCGAAGCCCACCGCGTGGGCGCCCGAGGGCCATGTGGTGGCATGGGGCCAGATTCCGCCCACCGGGACCAGTGCCCGCGCGGCCCTGACCGATACCCGGGTATCCGCCGTGCCGGCCGGCGAGCACATCGTCCTCGGCCCCGCGCGTTTCGACCGACGTACGGGGATGCTGGTCAGCCTCGGCGACCACCGTTTTGACGGCCCGCGGCTGGCACTGTGGCGCGCGCCCACGGACAACGACCTCTCATGGGGGCAGGGCGACGCCCGGTACTGGAAGGACCGCGGCCTGGACCGGTTGCGCCACCGCACCATGTCCGTCGACGCGGGTGATGCGGGCCTGACCGTCGTGGTGCGCAGTTCGGCGGCGAACTCCGACTGCGGCTACCTCAGCACGTACCGCTGGGACACCGACGGGCAGCGCCTGCGGGTACGGGTGCGCACCGAACCGGTCGGCTACTGGCCGGAGCGAGCGGATACCCTCTCCGAGGTGACGGTGGACCCCGACCTGCCGGACGGGGAGCGCAAGGAACTCCTCCACCGCGACAAGGCGCCATTCCTGGCGCGCATCGGCCTCATCTGGAAGCTTCCAGTGGAATGGTCTCAGGTCCGGTGGTTCGGCGCCGGACCCGGCGAAGCGTACCCGGACTCCCGGCAGGCGGCGCGGATCGGCCGCTTTCACGCCACGGTCGACGAGCTGCAGACCCCGTACGTCCGCCCGCAGGACAACGGCACTCGCGCCGACGTGCGATGGGCCGAGATCACCGACCGGGCGGGCGCGGGAATCCGCATCGAGGGTGACCCGCTGTTCAGCCTCGCCGCCCGGCGCTGGAGCGACCGGCACCTCGCGGCGGCCCGGCACCAGACCGACCTGGTCCCCGAGCCGCTGATCTACCTGCACACCGACCATGTCGTGCACGGCCTCGGATCCGAGGCGGTCGGCCCCGGCGTCCTCCCCCGTTACCGGCTCGACGTGCGGGCCGCCGACTTCGCCTTCATCCTCACCGCGACCTCCTGAGAAGCACACCGCCCCGCGTGCCGGTGATCCGGTACGCGGGGCGGTGGCATCCGGTCAGGAGGTGGTGCCGGTGACCGAGTCGCCGGACCTGGTCACCTGGTACGTGACGAGCGCGCCGCTCCAGAAGTGGAAGGTGAGCGACACCGGCGCGTTCTCGCGCAGGGAACCGAGGAAGTCCGAGGTGAGGCGGATGGTGTCGTTGGCCGGGTCGGGAGAGAAGGCCCTGCCGAACTCCTTGTAGGACGTCCAGTCGTGGGGCCCGGCGTTGCTGCCGTCGGCGTACTTGGCCTCCATCGTGGCCAGTTGGTCACCCCGGAACTGTGCGGGGATGGTCAGGGACTGCGCCGTGCCGGTCGCGTTCGACAGCACCGGGGTGTCGTAGCTGATCACGTTGATCTTCCAGGGGATGCCCCGGGAGAACCTGGCTTGGATCGTCGCCTTGACGCCATAGGACCGGTCGCCGGCCAGCCGGGTGAGGGCCGCCGCCGTGAGCGTGAGCTTGCCGCCGGAGACGGTGTAGTCCCTACCCGGGGCCAGCATGGTGGTGCCCTGCCAGAGCCCACGGAACGCGGTCCCGTTCAGGTTCAGGGTGAGCGACTGGGCCGCGATCGCGCTCGACTTCGGCACGTAGATCGAGTCGGCGGAAGCCGTACCCGAACGCGTGGTCCAGCTCGACCTGATCTGGGCGAACAGCCCGGGATCCCTCCACTGCAGGGTCTCCCGGTTGAGGTGCTGGCCGTTGTCCCACCACATCGTGGTGAGCCTCTTGGCTCGCGCTTGGTAGCCCAGCGCTTCGAAGAACTTCAGCTTCTCGCCCCGCTGGACGGCGTTGATGTCCACGTCGAGGCCGAGCAGGCGTTGTCGCCCAGCGCGTTCATCTCGGCGACCAGCTTGTCCATGAGCTCCTGAGACGGCGTCGTGCCCATCGTCGGCAGCACGAGGAGCCGGGTCGCGTTGCCGCCGCCGGAACCGCGGACGATGCCGTGGAACGAGCGGTTGAGCTCGGCGAGCATCTGGCCCTTCTGCTCGTCGGTGCCGCTGTTGAACTGCGGCTCGTTGACGCTCTCGAAGAGCACCTTGCGCGGCGCGTCCCGGAACGCGGCGGCGATCTGGGTCCAGGTGGCGTTGAACCGGGCGAGCACCTGGTCGTGGTCCGTGCCCATGGTGGCGATCCACTGCCACGAATCGTGGTGGACGTTGATGAGGACGTGGAGGCCCGAGGCCAGCGCCATGTCGACCACCTGCTTGACGCGCGACATCCATGCCGCGTCGATGGTGTACGGCGCGCTGCCGGCCTGGTGGTCGGTCCAGGTGATGGGGATGCGGACGCTGCGGAATCCCTGGGATCGGATGGATTCGAACAGGGCCTTGGTGGCCTGGGGGTTGCCCCACGAGGTCTCGTCCGGGATCGCGTCCAGCGTGTTGCCCAGGTTCCAGCCGGGCTGCATCGCCGCCACGACGTCCATCGCGCTGTCGGCGCGAGTGGTGCTCGGCGCCGTGTCGTCGGTCGCGGCGACGGCGGGAGCGCTCGCCAGGCCGAGAGCAGTGATCAGCGCGATCACCAGGCCGGCCGCGCGCCTGAGCCCTCCTAAGCGGTGGCGCGCTGTGTGCTGGTTCTCCCTCATTTCTTTCCTTCCCTTGAGTGGACACTTGTGGTCACAGGGCGATCAGGCAAAGGGCGGAGGCTTGTAGTCGAACCAGTCGAAGTGGACGGATCCGGCGGCGGCGTACATGCCGATCACCCGGCCGGTGAAGCCGCCCGCCACCTCGGTGGAGAGATAGCGGCCGTCGAGGGTGGCGAGCACGGTGAAGCCGCCGTCCTCGGTCTCCACCCCGAACGAGAGAGCGTCGGGCCCGGTGCGCGGGTCGTGGGGCGGCTGCGACTCGTCCGTCCGGACACCGAGCACCAGCGGACCGGCGGGGACCGGATGTTCGGCCACCACGGTCCGGACGGAGCCGATGCGGGCGATGACCCGCACCTGGCCATCCCCCGCCTCGATCTCGTAGTGGTGCCGCTCGTCGAGCCGGACCGCGAGACCGCCGCGCCCCTGCGAGAGGTCGATCAGGGTCCGGGCGCACCACTCCAGGTGCTGCTGACGGCGCCCGAGGAAGGTCACGTCCGCGTCGTCCAGGGAGGCGCCACGGGCGCGGAGCGTCAGCCAACCGGCCCGCTCCTTCGTGCTGCAGAGGTCCTCGGGGCGGCTCCGCACCGAGATCCAGTACGCCTGGAGTTCGGCGAGGTCGAAGTCGTCCCTGCCCGCCGCGGATCCGACCGGGGTGCCCGGCGAGAGCGCGCCGACGACCGGCCAGCCGTCCTCCCAGGTCACCGGGGCTAGGAAGGTCTCGCGGCCCAGGACGTGCCAGCCGGGAGTGCCCCCGCGGGGCCGTACGCCGAGCAGGACCATCCACCAGGTTCCGTCGGGGGCCTGTACGAGATCCGCGTGGCCGGTGTTCTGGACCGGGTGGTCCGTGCCCCGGTGGGTCAGGATCGGGTTGGCCGGGCAGGGCTCGAACGGCCCGTCGGGCGCGCTCCCGCGGGCGATCGAGACGCCGTGGCCCCGCTCGGTGCCGCCCTCGGCGATGAGCAGGTACCAGTACTCGCCGATCCGGTAGAGGTGCGGCGCCTCCGGGGCCGCGGCGCCCGGGGTGCCGGACCAGAGCTTGTGCGGCGACCCGAGCGTTTCTCCGGTCCGCGGGTCGATGCGTACCTGCCCGATCCCGGCGAACGTGCACCAGCACGTGCCGTCGTCGTCCCACGCGAGGTCGGGGTCGATGCCGGGAACGCCGGGCAGCCGGATCGGGTCGGACCACGGCCCGGCGGGGTCGGTGGCGGTGACCAGCATGTTGCCGCCGCCCTTGCTCACCACGGTGACGATCAGCCAGAACCGGCCGTCGTGGTGGCGGAGCGTGGGCGCGTAGACCCCGCCCGACGAGGGGGTGTCGGCGGACAGGTGCAACTGGCTCGGTCGCTCAAGGGCGTTGGCGATCTGCGTCCAGCGCACGAGGTCGCGGCTGTGGAAGACGGGCACGCCGGGGAAGTACTCGAAGCTCGAGCAGACGAGGTAGTAGTCGTCGCCGACCCGGCAGATGCTGGGATCGGGATGAAATCCGGCGATCACGGGATCGGCGACGGCGGGAGTCGTCTGGGTAGGGTCTGACACCCCGTGTGGTCCTTTCATCGGTTGGTCGATCGTGGGGGCGCGCGTGGCCGCCGTACCGCTCCGCGAGCGCCGTGGCGATGCGCACCGCGGCGTCGCGGCAGGCGGGGGCGAGCAGCACCACTTCGTCGGTGGGCCGCTCGCCGCGCCTGGACGTGGTCATCCGTGACATGACCTGCTCGACAGCGATCCGGCCGAGCTCCTTCGCAGGCCGGTAACCGCTGTGAGGGCGGGCGCGTACCGTTCAGGCAGATGCTCGGGGCACAGGGCGATCATCGACGCGTCCTCGGGAACCGTCCGCCCGCCGGCGCGCAGGAGGTCGAGCAGCGGCCCGATGGCTCCCTCGTTCTGCACCACGAAGCCGGTCGTGTCAGGCCTGTCGGACAGATTCGTCCGAGCGTACCCGCCGTACTCTCGTTGGTGCCCTCGCAGGGACGGTGCAGGAAGCGCAGCCCGCGCTCCTCCGCACGCGCGCGGAACCCCGCAAGGGTGCGCTCGGCGTATCCCGCGTGCCGCCGGTAGATGCCGGAGCCGTAGCCGATGAAGGCGATGTCGCGGTGGCCCAGCTCGGCCAGATGATCCGCGCACAGCGCGCAGGCGGCGGAGAAGTCGTGGTCGACGCAGGACAGCCCCCGGGGATCGTCGGGCAGGCCGATGAGCGCCGCCTGGGTGCGCAGGGCCCCCAGCGTCGGGATGCGCTGGTCGTTCAGCTCGACGTCCATGAGGATCACGCCGTCGGCCAGGCCGCTGGCGGCCAGGCGACGGACGCCGTCGGGGCCTTCGTCATTGGTGATCAGCAGGACGTCGTGGCCGTGCCTGCGGGCCGCCACGGTGACGGAGGCGGCGATCTCCATCATGATCGGCACGTACACGTCGCTGCGGAGCGGCACGGCCAGGGCGAGGATGTGCGAGCGCTTGCCCGCCAGCGCCCGGGCGCCCGCGTTCGGGTGATACCCGAGCTCGATCACGCAGCGCTCGACGCGCCGCCGGGTCTCGGCGGAGACACGGCGCTTGCCGCTGAGCGTATAGCTGACCGTGCTCGGGGAGACGCCCGCCGCCCTGGCCACATCGGCGATGGTCACCATCGGCTCAGCCCTTGATGGCGCCGGTCAGGACGCCCGTCCGGAAGTGCTTCTGAACGAACGGATAGACGATCAGGAGCGGCACCAGGGTCAGCACCACCACGGCCATCTGCAGTGACAGAGGAGCGGTCTGCGACTGTGCCATGCCGAAGCCGGCGTTGACCGTGCCGGGCATGCCGACGCCGCGGTTGACGTAGGTCAGCAGCACGTACTGCAGCGGCCACTTCTCGGTCTCTGTCGGCATGTAGAGCATGACGTTGAAGAAGGAGTTCCAGTAGCCGACGGCGTAGAAGAGCGTGATCACCGCGGTCACCGCCCGAGAGGTGGGCAGGACGACGGACCAGAGGATCCGCCAGTCCCCCGCGCCGTCCATCCGCGCCGCGTCGATCATCTCGCCCGCGGTGCCGGAGTAGAAGGAGCGGAGCACCAGGATGTTGAAGACCGAGACCGCGCCCGGAAGGATCAGGCGCTGCTGCGCGCGGTTGCCGAGGTGCGCCCCGAAACCGTGCTCGTCACCATGAGCAGCTACCCCTACGCCCTGGACTGGGCCGACGAGCACCTGCCCGCGGTGGTGTGGACCTCCCACGGCGGGCAGGAGACCGGCCGGGCGCTGGCCGCCGTCCTCCTAGGCCGTGTTTCATAAGGCCTTGAGCCACTGATTGATCGCAGCGATGATGACGACGGCTTCGTAGCGGACGGCGAGCTTGTCGTAACGGGTCGCCATGCCGCGGTTGCCTTTGAGCAGG